>NZ_JBMFWJ010000002.1:0-172515 GCF_049965395.1 Acidibrevibacterium sp. | reverse complement strand
ACATGCCACCGGGACCGCCTTTGTGATCCGAGACCCATAACAAAACGAGGGGGCTTTCGCCCCCTCGTTGGCGTCAGATCGGCGCTGATCGTGAGATCAGGCGTTGCCGTTTGGGCTGGCGCGCTGGGTTTCGGGCTTCTGGCCGTCATAGCCCTGGGCGGTCTGGAAGCTGTTGGCATCCATCTGCGGGGCGCGGCCCCAGGCCAGCGTCGCGGCGCGGTCGGTGCTCGTTGCCGGCGGCTTGCCGGCAGCCTGCTGCTGCAGGGAGGCCGGCGCCTGATGGACACCATGGCCAGACGCGGTGAGCGCGATGGCGGCAACGGCTGCGAATAGGAACTTACGCATGATCTTCTACCTTCTTCTTTCGTCGTGTGGTGGTCTGCCGCTCTGGCTGTCCACCTGACGCAGGCAGAGATAATAGCGCAGGTTATCACACGCAAGCTTATAAAAGCATGGCTGTGTTGCACCGCACACAAAAGCGCTGGGCTTGCCCTATCAGCACCGCCGCTCGACTCGGGCAGGCGGGCGCGGCGGCTGGCTATCGGAGCTTTTCCGCCAGCGCACCGACAGTTTCGGCAATTACGTCCCACCCCGCCTCGGCCTTGAGATCGCGTGTCTGGCCGGGGCCATATTCCTTTGGGCGCGGGATGAAGCCGGTTTTGAGGCCGCAAGCCCGCGCCGCCGCGAGATCGGAAGGGTGTGCCGCCGCCAGCATCACCGCGCCCGGCGGCAGCGCGAGGAGCGCACAGGCGCCGAGATAGGTTTCCGGGTCGGGCTTGTAGTGGCGGAAAAGATCGGCGCCGAAAATCACGTCGAAAGGCATCCCGCCAGATTTCGCGAGATCGACGAGCAGGGCGACCGGGCCATTGGAAAGCGTGCCGGTGATCGTTTTTTCACGCAATCGGGCGAGCCCGGCGACAGTATCGGGCCAGGGGCGCAACTGGTGCCAGAGCGAGACCATCCAGACGCGATCGGCCTCCGGGAGTGTTGCGAGGCCGAACCGCGGCAAAAGCTCATCGAGGCTCGTGCGGTGCAGCGCGTCGAGCCCCGTCCAGGCCAAAGCGCCGCTTCGCACACGCTGCATTGAGGGCTGATAGGCGCCGCGCCAGGCATCAACCAGCCCCGCCCAGTCAGCGTTGCGGCCGGTCCTCTCGCCATAGGCCGTCAACGCGGCGATCAGGCTGCCGCGCCAATCGACGAGGGTGCCGAAGACGTCGAACAGAACCGCCCGCACCGCGCCCATGTCAGCCCACCTCCGGCCATGCGCGGGATGGCGGGCGCAGCTTTTCCCAAAGGGCTGCGATCCGTAGAACGCCAATGTCATCAAAGCGCTGGCCGATAATTTGAAGGCCGATCGGCAATCCCTCCGCGCTATAGCCGGCATTAATCGAGACCGCCGGCTGCTCGGACATGTTGAAGGCGACGGTGAAGCCGATATGCTCGAAAGGGCGTTCGGGGTCGTTGCTCGGCGCCGG
The DNA here is from genome assembly GCF_049965395.1 of Acidibrevibacterium sp. Lineage (NCBI taxonomy): Bacteria > Pseudomonadati > Pseudomonadota > Alphaproteobacteria > Acetobacterales > Acetobacteraceae > Acidibrevibacterium > Acidibrevibacterium sp. The sequence continues at coordinate 171,040 of NZ_JBMFWJ010000002.1, read as the reverse complement.
CAGTTCGGCGGCGAAGGCGGGCATCGGGGCGGTCGGGGAGAGGACGTAATCGACGCCTTCGAAGGCGCGCGTGGCGGCGGCGCGGATAGCCATGATCTGGCTCACGCCGTGATAGACGTCGAGCCCACTCGCGTTCGCGCCGCCTTCGGCCCAGGCGCGGATGAAGGGCAACACCTTCGCCGCGCGCGCGGCCGGCAGCGCCTTGATATCCGCCCAGGCCCGCACCCGCCAGAACATATCGAGCCCGGCCATCATCTCGGGCGTCAGAAACGGCGCCAGCGGGACGATCTCCGCCCCCTCGGCGGCGAAGCGCTCGGCCGCGCCGGTAACCGCCGCTTTGACCTCGGGTTCCACCGGAAAGCCGAAGCCGGCCTCCAGCATCAGGCCGAAGCGAAGCCCTTTGGGCGAAATCGCGAGGTCTTGCCAGGGAATATCGGCCGGCGGCAGGCTCATATGGTCGCGCCGGTCAGGGCGGCTCAGGATCGACATCATCAGCGCGGTATCGGCGACCGTCCGGGTCAAGGGCCCCGCGACGCGGCCGATATAGGGCGGGTCGATCGGCACGCGCCCGAGGCTTGGCTTCAGCCCGACGACGCCGCACCAGCCGGCCGGCAGCCGCACCGAGCCGCCGATATCGGTGCCGAGATGGAGCGGCCCATACCCCGCCGCCGCCGCCGCCGCCGCCCCGGCGCTCGAGCCGCCAGGATTGCGCGCGAGATTCCAGGGATTGCGGGTCAGCGGGTGAAAGCTCGAAAGCCCCGAGGACAGCATGCCGTAATCGGGCATCGTGGTCTTGCCGAGAATAACCGCCCCGGCTTCGCGCAGCCGCGCGGCGGGCGGCGCGTCAGCGGCGGCGGGGGTGAGGTCGCTCGCCGCGGTGCCGAGCGGCATCGGCACCCCCTTGGTCGCGACATTCTCCTTGATCGTCACCGGCACGCCATCAAGGGGGCCGAGCGCCGCGCCGCGCCCCCAGCGCGCCGCCGAAGCCCGCGCCGCCGCCCGCGCGCCTTCGGGATCATAGGCGTAGAGCGCGTGGAGATGGGGCTCGCGCACGGCGATTCGCGCTTCAACCGCCGCCAATACCTCGGGGGGCGAAAATTTTCCGGCAGCGAACCCAGCGGCAAGATCAACGGCGGTGAGATCGGCGAGATCAGACATGCGGGGCTCCCATTTCGAGGCATTTCTGTGAACACTCGCCGGCCAGAATGCGCCGGATGGCAAGACCGCTCAAGTCGGCCTCTGCCGGCGGATTTTGTGAACGGCGGGGGAGATAGCGCGCGCGCCGGCGGGCTGTTAGACTTGTTCTCCATGAACATATTCGTTGCCTTTTTTTCGCCGTTCCGGCCGCGCGCGGCCCTTCTGGCGATCACCCTGCTCTCAGCCTGCGCCGCCGGCAGCGCTGCTTTTCCGAGCGTCAATAATGCCACCGGCGATCAGGGCGGGGCTTACGGCAATTACCTCTCCGGTCAGTTCGCGCTGAGCCAAGGGGCGTTGGATATTGCCGCGAGCCGGCTGCTCGCAGCCCTCGCCGATGATCCCACCAACGGCCAGCTCTTGCGCCAGGCGTTTCTCGCCAATCTGCTGGCTGGGCGGCCGGAAGCGGTGCGGTTGGCGGTCAAGCTACCCGATAACGCCGCGGCCCAATTGCTGCTCGCCGACGAGGCCGCCCGCCAGGGGGACTGGGATTCGGCCAAGCAGCGCTATCTCGCCTTGCCGCATCAGGGGATTTCACAAATTCTTGAACCCCTGCTCGTCGCCTGGTCCGATATGGGCGCAGGCCATCCCGATGCCGCGCTCGCCATCCTGAAGCCTCTCACCGCCAATAAGAATCTCGGCGGCATTTACGCGCTCCACGCCGCCCTGATCGCCGATCTCGCCGGCCGTGACGCCGATGCCGGGCGCTATTACGACCAGGCCCAGACCGCGTTTGCCGCCCCCAATCTGCGTTTTGCGCAGATTCTCGCAAGCTGGCAGGCCCGCCAGGGCCAGATGGAGGAGGCGCGCCGCACCATCGCCAGCTTGCGCCAGGGCGACAGCGTGCTTTCGATGGCGGTGCCGGCGCTGGAATCGGATATCACCGAGCGGCCGGTCGCCAACGCGGTCGATGGCATCGCTGAAACCTATCTCGCGCTCGCGGCCTCCCTCCGCCAGCCGGAGACCGAGGATTTCTCCCTCCTCATCCTGCGCCTTGCGCTTGATCTCCGGCCGCGTTTCACGCCGGCGCGGCTTTTGCTCGCCGATATGCTGGACGATGGGGGACAGCCGGAAAACGCGCTCCAGACCTTGGCCTCGGTCCCCAATGACGCGCCGCTCGCCGGTCTGATCCAGCTTCGCCGCGCGACGATCGAAAATCAGCTCGGCCATACCGAGACCGCGATCGGCATTCTCCAAGGGCTTGCCAAGCAATTTCCGGATCGGCCCGAGCCGCTCGCGCAGCTCGGCGATCTCTATCGCGCCAAGGAGCAATTTCCCCAGGCGATCACCGCCTATGATGGCGCGATCGCGCGCATCGGGGACATGCAGCCGCGTGGTTGGATTCTGTTTTACGCCCGCGGCATTTGCTATGATCGGTCTCATCAATGGCCGAAGGCGCAAGCCGATTTCGAGCATGCCCTGCAGCTTTCGCCCGATCAGCCTTATGTCCTGAATTATCTCGGCTATTCCTGGGCCGAGCAGGGCACGCATCTCGCCGAGGCGCGCAAGCTGATCGAAAAGGCGGTCGCCATCCGCCCCAATGATGGCGCCATCATCGACAGTCTCGGCTGGGTGCTGCTGCGTCAGGGCAATACCGCCGGCGCCGTCCATTGGCTTGAGCGCGCGGTCGAGATGGAACCCGAGGACGCGACCATCAACGGCCATTTCGGCGATGCGCTCTGGGCCGCCGGGCGTAAGCTCGAGGCGACCTATCAGTGGCGCCTTGCTCTCACCTTTAAGCCCGATCCCGATGAGGCGGCGCGGATCGAGGCGCGGCTCAAGCAAGCGAACATCCCCGGCAATGGCACCGCCAACACCGCCGAACAGGTTGCGCCGCATCAGGAGAAAGCCCATGAGGGGGGTAATTGAGCGCGGATGCCGAATTCGCCCCGGCCAAGGTCAATCTTTACCTTCACGTCACCGGCCGGCGCGGCGATGGCTATCATCTGCTCGACAGTCTCGCGGTTTTTCCTGATATCGGCGACCGGCTGAGCGTGCGCCCGGCGCCGGCGCTGTCGCTCGAAGTCACGGGGCCGTTTGCCGCCGATCTTGCGGCGGGGGTGGATAATCTCGTCCTTGCAGCGGCGCGGGCGTTGGTCGCGAGCGGCCGAGAGGGGCCAGCGCAGGATGGGGCAGGGGCGGCGCTGACCCTCGAGAAAAATCTGCCGGTCGCCTCCGGTATCGGCGGCGGCTCGGCCGATGCCGCCGCGGCGCTCCGGCTGCTCGCCCGCTTTTGGGCGCGGGCGGGAGACCTTACGGCGATCGCGGCCCGGCTCGGCGCGGATGTGCCGGTCTGTCTCGGCGCGCGGGCGGCGCGGATGTCTGGGATCGGCACCGATCTCGCGCCGCCGCCGCGTCTCCCCGGGGCCGGAATCATTCTCGCCAACCCCGGTGTCGCGCTTTCGACCAAGGACGTGTTTGCCGCCCGGACTGGCACGTTTTGCGCTCCCCCCATCTTGCCCGCTGGCTGGGGCGATGCTGCCGCCATGGCCGCCGATCTCGCGACGCTCGGCAATGATCTCGAAGCGCCGGCGATCGCGCTTTGCCCGCATGTGGGCATCGTGCTGGCCGCTCTTCGCGCATTGCCCGGGGCGCTGCTCGCCCGTATGAGCGGCTCGGGGGCGACCTGTTTCGCGCTCTTCGCGACGGCCGCGGCGGCCCACGCCGCTGCCCGCGCGCTGCCGCAGGAGTGGTGGGTCAAGGCCGGGGGGTTGCCGCCAACCTGAGCGATGGCTCATCATGCAGGGGAGAAAAACCATGCCCTACGAAGACATCCTGTTTGCCGCGGCTGACGGCGTCGCCACCATCACCATCAACCGCCCGCAGGTGATGAACGCCTTTCGCGGCCGCACCTGTGAGGAGCTGATCGATGCCTTCAATCGCGCCGGCTGGGACAAGGCGATCGGTGTCATCGTGCTCACCGGCGCCGGCGACAAGGCATTCTGCACCGGCGGTGACCAATCCGCGCATGAGGGGCAATATGACGGGCGCGGCCTGATCGGCTTGCCGATCGAGGAGCTGCAATCGATCATCCGCGAGGTGCCCAAGCCGGTCATCGCGCGCGTTCAGGGCTATGCGATCGGCGGTGGCAACGTGCTGGCGACGCTCTGCGATCTCACCATCGCCTCCGAGCGGGCGCAGTTCGGCCAGGTCGGTCCCAAGGTCGGCTCGGTCGATCCCGGCTTCGGCACGGCCTATCTCGCACGCGCCGTCGGCGAGAAGAAGGCGCGTGAGATCTGGTACCTCTGCCGCCGCTACAGCGCCGCCGAGGCGCTGGCGATGGGGCTCGTCAACGCCGTCGTGCCGCATGACCAGCTCGACGCCGAAGTCGCGCGCTGGTGCGCAGAAATCATGGAGAAAAGTCCGACCGCCATCGCCATCGCCAAACGCAGCTTCAACGCTGACACCGACGCTATCCGCGGCATCAGCGGCATGGGGATGCAGGCGCTCACGCTCTATTACGCGAGCGCGGAGTCAAAGGAAGGCGTGCGCGCCTTCAACGAGAAGCGCAAGCCCGAATTCCGCAAATATCAGAAATAGCGGCGCCGCTGCGGCGGACCTTGCCGGAACAGCGCGCTTTGCGCCTGGGCTTGGCAGTGCCGCTCGGCCTCGGTATAGGAATCGCGGCGCGGGCGTGGCGGAACTGGTAGACGCAGCGGACTCAAAATTCGCCGTCCTTACGGATATGTCGGTTCGAGTCCGACCGCCCGCACCAAAAATCCTCTCCTCCGGCCGGCCCAGTGATGGCAGGATGCCGTCATGCTCGATGCCCGCCATCTTCCCCGCCACTTACCCCCGCCGGAATTGCTCGATCCGGCGGCGATGGCGCGCGCTGATCAGGCGGCGATCGCGGCCGGAATCTCTGGGTTCACGCTGATGGAAGCGGCGGGGAGGGCGGTTGCGCGCGCGATACGGCAGCGTTTCGCGCCGGCGCGGGTCTTGGTGTTGGCCGGGCCCGGCAATAACGGCGGCGATGGCTATGTCGCCGCGCGGCTGTTGCAGCGGGCGGGCTGGCCGGTCCGGCTCGCGGCCCTCGCCCCACCCGGCGCCGGGAGCGATGCCGCGCGCGCCGCGGCAGACTGGTCCGGCCCGATGGCGCCGTTCACGCCAGAGTCGGCGGCGGCGGCGGATTTAGTGGTCGATGCGGTGTTCGGCGCCGGGCTCTCGCGACCGCTTGCGGCAACCGTCGCCGCGACCCTGGCGGCCGCGCGGAACCGCGTCGCCATCGATGTCCCGAGCGGGCTCGACGGGGGAACGGGGGCGGCGCGCGGCGAAGTTTCACCGGCGGCGCTCACGGTCACTTTCTTTCGTTTGAAGCCCGGCCATCTTTTGCTGCCCGGGCGGACATTGTGCGGCGAGATCGTGCTCGCCGATATTGGCCTTCCGGTGTCGGTGCTCGGCGCGGTCGCGGCGAGCGCGCTCCTCAATCAGCCCGCTCTCTGGCGGCTGCGGCGGCCAGGGGCGAGCGATCACAAATATCGCCGTGGCACCGTCGCCGTTATCGCCGGCGAGATGGCGGGTGCCGCTCTGCTCGCGGCTGAGGCGGCGCGGCGGATCGGCGCCGGGCTGGTTTCCATCCAAGCGCTTGCGCCGCTACAGGGGGTGGCGCCGGGGCTGATCCTTCGCCACGCACCGCTCAGCGACATTCGCGCCGACGTGGTCGTTTGTGGCCCCGGGCTCGGGGTTGCGACCGCGCGGGTGCAGCTTCCGGCGGTATTGCGCGCGGGGCGGCAGGTGGTTGCCGACGCCGATACCCTGACCGCTTGCGCCGGGCAGCCCGAAGCGCTGCGCGGCGCTGCTGTACTGACCCCGCATGAAGGGGAGTTCGCCCGCGTCTTCGGCCCGGTTGGCGCCGACCGGCTGGGGGCTGCGCGGCGGGCGGCAGCGCTGAGCGGCGCCGTCATCGTGCTCAAGGGCGCCGATACCGTCGTCGCGGCGCCGGATGGGCGGGCGGCGATCAATGCCTCCGCCCCGCCGGCGCTCGCAACCGCCGGCAGCGGCGATGTGCTCGCCGGCATGATCGGCGGGCTGCTCGCGCAGGGCTTGACGGCGTTCGAGGCGGCGCTTGCCGCGGTTTGGCTCCATGGCCGCGCCGGCGCGCTGATCGGGCGGGGATTGGTCGCCGAGGATCTGCTGGCGGCGCTGGCGCCGGCACTCGCCGAAGCAGACGAAGTGAGTGCTCTCAGCCCCGATAGACCCGTTTGACGCTAACACATGGCTGTCGCTTCATCGCGGCGTGGGTTATGATGAGAGGGTTTAGCCGGAGGATCGTCGATGCTGCCAAACCCGATCTTGACCCGCGACCATGTGACGGATGAGCGCGATGAATGAAATTGCCGCCCAGGTCGGGCTCTTTGACCGCGCCCTTCGTCGGATCGCCAATGTCTGGCGCGAGATGGGCGCGAGTGTCGGGCGCGAAGCCGATGACAGCATCGCCGGCCAGATGCGGGCCTGTCTCGCCGGACGTGGCGGCGAGGTCAGCGCGCGCAACCGCGCCGCCAAGCTCGCCCAGACCTATCTGCTGCTGGATGACGCGGGGCGGCGCGAGTTTCTCCGCACACTCGCCAGCTTCGATGTCGACGCCAAGGCGCTGAACACTGCCTATGAGGCAATGCGCGGCGCCGACGACCCGGCAAAGCTGGTGCGCGCGCGCGCCGACCTTCGCCGGGTGCTGGAGCCGCCGCGCACACGGCTTCTGACCCAGTTCGCGAGCATCCCGGACGGGGTCAAATTCCTCGTCGATCTGCGCGCCTCGCTGCTCGATCTCGGCCGCGACGACCCCCATCTCGCCGGGCTCGAGTATGATCTCAAGCATCTGCTCGAACATTGGTTTGATCTCGGCTTTCTCGAATTGCAGCGCATCGACTGGAGCAGCCCGGCGCTGCTGCTTGAACGCCTCGCCGGGTATGAGGCGGTCCATGAGATCCGCTCCTGGCGCGATCTCAAGAACCGGCTCGATTCGGATCGCCGTTGCTATGCCTTCTTTCATCCGCGGATGAAATTGGAGCCGTTGATTTTCGTCGAGGTCGCGCTGGTCAGCGGGCTCGCCAACAACGTCCAGGTTCTGCTTGACCCCAAATCTCCCGGCGCCGATCCCCATGCCGCCGATACCGCAATTTTCTATTCGATCAGCAATTGCCAGCGCGGCCTTGCCGGCATCAGTTTTGGCAATTTCCTGATCAAGCAGGTGGTCGAGCTGTTATCTCAGGAATTTCGTAATATCAAAACCTTCGCGACACTTTCGCCGATTCCGGGCTTCCGCCGCTGGCTCGATGCCAGGCTCGCCGATCCCGATGGCGGGGCGCTTTTGCCGGAAGAAGAAGCGGCCAATCTGCTGAAAGCCTTGCCGGGCGAGAAAACCGCACAGGCGACCCTCACTGCCGCTCTCAAGCGGCGTGGCTGGCAACGTGACCCGGTGGTCACGAAAGCCTTGGAGCCCGCGTTAACAAGGCTTTGCGGGCGCTACCTCCTGCTCGAGAGCAATCCGCGCCAGCCTCGCCGGGCGCTCGACCCGGTGGCGCATTTCCACCTCTCCAATGGCGCCCGCATCGAGCGCCTCAACATGCTTGGCGATCTCTCCGAACGCGGGGTGAAGGAAAGCGCGACGCTGATGGTCAATTACCTTTATGATCCGGCCAAAATCGAGGCTTATCATGAGGATTACGCCGGGGAGGGCAAACGCAACGCCTCGACGTCGGTGCGACGCCTCGCGCGCGGCTGGAACTGAGCGGGTAGATAAAATCCGACATCTCTCATAATGCGCTTGATATTGAATGATTTTTGACTGAATCGATGCGCTGGCTCGATTTCCTGGAATATGTCGGCGCCCGGCTGCTGCTCGCGCTGTTGCGATCGCTGGGGCCGGTTGCTGCGAGTAATGTCGCAGGCCGTCTCGCGCGTTGGCTCGGGCCGCTGCTCCCGGTCTCGCGGGTCGCAAACCGCAATCTCCGCGCCGCGATGCCGGGCCTGCCCCGCGCCGAACGCCGGCGCCTGATCCGCGCGGTATGGGAGAATCTCGGCCGCACGGTTGGCGAATTGCCGCATCTCGCATCGCTCGATGTCACCGCCGAGGGGCCGGGGTTCGCGGTCGAAGGGGCCGAGCATCTTCGCTCCGGGCCGGCGATCTACATTTCCGCCCATTACGGTAACTGGGAAGCGCTGCCGGTCATCGTCGCGCGCAGCGGGTATCTCTTTTCGTCCTTCTATCGCGCGGCACGGAACGCCCGGGTGGACGCGCTGATCCAAGCGCTTCGTCTCACCGCACTCCGCGGCGAAGTGCCGATGTTTCCGAAAGGGTCGGCTGGCGCGCGCGGCGCCGTCGCCCATCTCGCGGGCGGCGGTGCGATCGGCATGCTGCTCGACCAGAAGCTCAATGACGGCATCGAAGTGCCGTTTCTCGGCCTGCCGGCGATGACCGCGCCGGCTGCCGCCGTTTTCGCGCTCCGCTACCGCTATCCGGTCATTCCCGGGCGCATCGAGCGCGAGGCGCCGGCGCGGCTGCGCCTGATCGTCGAGGCGCCGCTCAGCCTGCCCGATTCGGGCGATCGCGAGGCCGATATCCGCACCTTGACCAGCGACATCAACGCCCGGTTTGGCGCCTGGATCAGCGCCAATCCCGGCGCCTGGCTATGGCTGCATCGACGCTGGGCGAAGGAGACCATCGATGCGGCCTTGAGGCACGCCGGCGCATAACTAAGCGCCCCAACCACCCCTGCATGGGGTCGCGAGATCCTTCCGTTATTTTCTGACGTCAGCGCTGTGCGGCGTTCGTCATCATAAACAAATAAATTAAAAAAATAATAATTTATAGAACAGAATAAAAATTTTGAACCAATTCTCATGGGTGCATTTGTCCGTTCCCGCACGATTGTATAATTTTTGTAAATTTCGCTTTTTATACGAAATTATTGAGGTAGTATTTATTTTTTTTTGATTTCATTTTAATTAAAATCGCCTATAACGAGTTACATATTAGGCAAATATACGCATAAGCTGCGTCATAACGAATACCGCCAACTCAAGGTTTAAAGTTCTGGTAACGAACCTGGTATTGGCGTCAAAATGCGCGCAATCCGCCAACCGGTCGCAGGCGGACCGTTCTGACGCCAAAACCTGGCATATCCCCTCAATCTCCGCAGGAGTTCGCACCATGACCTTTCAAACCAAACCCGCCTTCAGCCGCGACACCGACTCTTCGATCGCCGCTCAGAACGGGGAGCCCACGCCCCTGACCCATCTCGATCAGGAAATCGACGAAGCCAATGCCGCCCTGTGGTGCTTTATCCGCCGCGATTCCCATCCGTATTTTTCCGCCTCCCTGCTCCACGACGTCGCGGCGATGCAGACGGCAATGCCGCGTCTGCAGGCGGCGCGACGAGACGCCGGGCGGGCACCGCTTCGCTATTATATTAGCGGCTCGCGCATCCCCGGCGTGTTCAATCTCGGCGGCGATCTCGCGCTGTTCATCAACGCGATTCGGGCCAACGATCGCCAAGGGCTGCGCGCCTATGCACGGCTCTGCATCGAGGTTGCCTATAATATCCACACCGCCTTCCATCTGCCGATGATCACGATAAGCTTGGTTCAAGGCGAAGCGCTCGGCGGCGGTTTCGAGGCGGCGCTGTCGGCGGATGTGATCGTCGCCGAACGGAGTGCCCGTTTCGGCCTGCCGGAAGTGCTGTTCAATCTCTTCCCCGGCATGGGCGCGATGGGCTTCCTCTCACGCCGGATGGACGCGGCGCGGGCGGAAAAAATGATCCTCTCTGGCCGGGTCTATACCGCCGCCGAGATGGAGACGATGGGCATCGTTGACATCGTCGCCGAAGACGGGTTCGGCGAGGAAGCGGTGCGTGACTATATCGCCCACGACCAACGTCGCCACAACGCCCATTACGCGATCTGCCAAGCGCGCCGGCGGGTCAATCCCGTGACGTTCGAGGAATTGAACGACATCACCGATCTCTGGGTCGATGCGGCGTTGCGGCTGGAAGAGAGTGATCTCCGCCGCATGGCCCGCTTGGTTTCCGCGCAAGCGCGGCGCCTAGGGATAACTGACACCAGGCCGGCGCAGGTGGCGGCGGAGTAAGCGCGATCCGGGGTCACGGCTGGGGTATCTGAGACGAAGAAAAGGCGCCCCCGGCAAGGCCAGAGGCGCCTTTTTTATCCGGTTGTCGAAAGGTCAGACCGAGTAATACATCTCGAACTCGACCGGGTGCGGCGTGTGCTCGAAACGGAAGACCTCGGTCCATTTCAGCTCGATATAGCTCTCGATCTGGTCCTTGCTGAAGACATCGCCGGCGAGCAAGAACTCGTGATCGGCGGCCAGCGCCCCGAGCGCCTCACGCAACGAACCGCACACCGTCGGAATGCCCTTCAGCTCCTCGGGCGGCAGGTCGTAGAGATCCTTGTCCATCGGGTCGCCGGGATGGATCTTGTTGCGGATTCCATCGAGGCCGGCCATCAGCATCGCCGCGAAGGCGAGATAAGGATTGGCGGCGGGATCGGGGAAACGCACCTCAACACGCTTGGCCTTGGGGCTGGTCGCATACGGGATGCGGCAGGACGCGGAGCGGTTGCGCGCCGAATAGGCGAGCAGCACCGGCGCTTCGAAACCCGGGATCAAGCGCTTGTAGCTGTTGGTTGAAGGATTGGTGAAGGCATTGATCGCCTTGGCGTGCTTGATGATGCCGCCGATGTAATAAAGCGCCGTTTCCGAAAGATCGGCATAGCCATTGCCTGCGAAAAGCGGCTTGCCCGCCTTCCAGATCGACTGATGCACATGCATGCCAGAGCCGTTATCGCCATAAATCGGCTTGGGCATGAAAGTCGCCGTCTTGCCGTAGCTGTGGGCGACGTTGTGGATGCAGTATTTGTAGATCTGCAGATGGTCAGCCATGCGCACGAGCGGGCCGAATTTCATGCCCAATTCATGCTGGGACTGCGCCACCTCGTGGTGATGCTTCTCGATGATGACCCCCATCTCGCCCATCGTTGAGAGCATTTCGGCACGGAGATCGCTTTCGCTATCGACCGGCGGCACCGGGAAATAGCCGCCCTTGATCCCCGGGCGGTGGCCCATATTGCCTTCCGGATAGTCTTTCATCGAGGCTTGCGGGCCTTCGGTCGAATCGAGCTGATAGCAGCCGTAATTGCCGCCGGTGCCGAATTTCACGTTGTCGAACACGAAGAATTCGGCTTCCGGCCCGAACGAGGCGGTATCGCCGATACCGGTTGCGCGGAGATAGGCCTCGGCTTTCTTTGCCGTGCTGCGCGGGTCGCGGTGATAGGCTTGGCCGGTCGAGGGCTCGACGATGTCGCAAAACAGAATGAGCGACGGCTTGGCCGCGAACGGGTCCATCACCGCGGTCGCCGCATCCGGCATCAGGATCATGTCGCTTTCGTTGATCACCTTCCAGCCGGCGATCGAGGAGCCGTCAAACATGATCCCGTCGCGGAACACGTCCTCGTCGATAGTGGAGACATGCTGCGCCGTGTGCTGCCACTTACCGCGCGGATCGGTGAAGCGGAGATCGACATATTCGACGGAGTGCTCCTTGAGCATCTCCATCACCTTGTCCACGCCGCTCGCGGCTTCTGGGGCCTTCTTCGCCATAGTTTTTTTTAACCCTTTCTCATGGTTTGCTGGAGCCGAGTTTGCCATGCGCCGGTCTCGCCGGCAGCCTGACGATGTCGTTGTCGTGATTCCGTGGTCGTGACGCTTGGATCGGGGGGTGGGCGCGCCGGTGACGCCGGTGCTTGGGGTCAGAAAGTTTAGACGGTTCGCAGGCCAACGCAAAGCTGGATCGCGGCAGCGGCGCCATTGCGCTGGCGCCTCAAATCGCCTCTTCGCCGCGTTCGCCGGTGCGAATGCGGATCACCTCCTCGATCGTGCTGATAAAAATTTTGCCATCGCCGATCCGCCCGGTGCGGGCGGCATTCATGATCGCCTCCACCGCGCGCTCGACGATGTCATCTTGGCAGACCACCTCGATCTTCACCTTGGGCAGGAAATCGACCACGTATTCGGCCCCGCGATAAAGCTCGGTATGGCCTTTCTGGCGGCCGAAACCCTTGGCTTCGAGCACCGTGATGCCTTGCAGCCCGACCTCGTGCAGCGCCTCCTTCACTTCGTCGAGCTTGAACGGTTTGATGACGGCTTCGATCTTTTTCATGCGTTCCACCGGTTCGGGCTGCGCCACGCGGCAAGGAGGGCGTAACCCGAGACCCCTCCCGCGCGGCGCAGACTAGCAGATAGGACGAGTAGATTGCACGTCTCGTGCCAAGCCGGCAATCGCCCGCGCATGCGCTCTTGCCGCCATCCCCGCCGCTATGGCCGCCGCGCGCGAGGATGCATCTTGGGCGGCACGCCTAAATTTCGGGCAGATGCCATCTTGGCGGCGCGGCGCGGGCTCGGCATAGTCCCCGCCACGTTGAGGAAAAAAAACATCGATGAAAGCCCTGAACTCGCTCCTTGCCGCCACCGAGACGACGATTTTCACGGTGATGTCGGCGCTCGCCACTGCCCATGGTGCGATCAATCTCGGCCAGGGTTTTCCCGATACTGACGGGCCGGAGGATGTCATCGCCGCCGCCGCCGCCGCGCTGCTTGACCAGCGCAACCAATACCCGCCGCTCGCCGGTGTGCCCGAACTCCGCGCCGCCGTGGCGGACGCCAATCGGCGCTTTTACGGCCTTGCGGTCGATCCGGCGCGCGAAGTGGTGGTGACCTCGGGGGCAACCGAGGCGATCACTGCTTGCCTCATGGCGGTTCTCGATCCTGGCGACGAGGTGGTGCTGATCGAGCCGCTTTACGACACCTATCTCCCTGTCGCGCGGCTCCTCGGCGCGGTGCCGCGGCTGGTGCGGCTTTCGCCGCCGGATTGGACGCTGCCACGCGCTGCGCTCGCCGCCGCCTTCGGCCCGCGCACCAAGGCGATCCTGCTCAATTCGCCGATGAATCCGACCGGGAAAGTGTTCAGCGCCGACGAACTCGGCTTCATCGCCGGGCTGCTGCAACGCCATGACGCCTATGCGATATGCGATGAGGTCTATGAGCATTTGGTGTTCGATGGCCATCGCCATATCCCCCTGATGACGCTGCCCGGCCTGCGCGAGCGGGTGATGCGGATCGGTAGCGCCGGCAAGACTTTCAGCCTGACCGGCTGGAAGGTGGGCTACGTCACCGCCGCCGCCGCGATCGCCGAAATCATCGCCAAGGCGCACCAAAATCTCACTTTCACGACCCCCCCCAATCTTCAGCGCGCGGTCGCCGTCGGGCTCGCCAAGCAGGAGTCCTATTTTGCGTCCCTCAGCGCCGATCTCGCCGCCCGGCGCGACCGCCTCGCCGCCGGGCTGGAAAAGTTCGGGATGCGCGTGCTCGCAACCCACGGTAGCTATTTTCTCATCGCCGATGTCTCGGCGCTCGGCTTTCCCGGCGATGACGTTGCGTTTTGCCGCCATATCACCGAGGCGGCCGGGGTCGCGGCGATCCCGGTTTCGGCCTTCTATGCCAGTGGGCCGCCGGAAAATTACGTCCGCTTCGCGTTCTGCAAGCGCCCCGAGATATTGGATGCGGCGATCTCGCGGCTCGCGACCCATTTCGCGCGCCAAAGCCACGCACCGGCGGCGTTGACGGGAGCCAAGTGATCGGCCTAAACGGCGGGCAGGGATGGCGGGCGTAGCTCAGTTGGTAGAGCGCCAGGTTGTGGTCTTGGATGCCGTGGGTTCGAGTCCCATCGCTCGCCCCATCCCCCGCCCGGGCCGAGGGCGGCGATCAAGGATTTTTTCCCATGACCGATAGCGCTCTCATCGAAGCCGCCGATCACGCCGCGCGGCACTGGCAGTATGACATTCCCGGCCGGCTCGATCGCGGCGGCGACGAGTATATGCGAATGATGAGCCGCATGCTGCTCGACACGTTCAACCCCTACAAGCCGGCGGTGATCGAATGGCCGAAGCTCGATGACGAAGCGCGCCAGCGCCTGATCTCCCTGCCGATCTGGGATATCGCCGTCCAGACCGAAGGCAAGGCGCGGCTCCGCATTCTCGCTTTCGCCCAGCGTGTCACCGCCCAGCCGCTCCGCGAGGCGCTGGAGCGCATGGCATTCGAGGAAAACCGGCACAAGGAGGTGCTGTCCCATCTCGTCGCCGCCTACGGCATCACGCTCGCCCCCGAGCCCGACTATGTTGCCCCGCGCGATCCGGAATGGGCCTTCATGGTCACCGGCTATTCGGAATGCATCGATAGTTTCTTCGCCTTCGGCCTGTTCGAACTCGCCCGCCGCTCCGGCTTCTTTCCGCCCGAGCTGGTCGAGACCTTCGAGCCGGTGATCCAGGAAGAAGGCCGCCATATCCTGTTCTTCATGAACTGGATCACCTGGTACAAGCGCCGCATGCCGCTTTGGCGGCGGCCCTGGTTCCTGCTCAAGACCGCCGCCGTGTGGGCGTTCTTGGTCTGGGAGCGGATCGGCATCGCGCGTGACGTCAACGGCACGCCACAGGACGCCAATTTCACCGCCAAGGGCTCGGAAGCCGTCGCCGGCGAGATCGATCCGGCGGAATTGCTCGATATTTGTCTTGCCGAAAACGATCGCCGGCTTTCCGGCTATGATCCGCGCCTGATCAAGCCCACCACCGTGCCCCGCCTGGCCCGTATCGGCCGGCGCTTCATGCGCCGCCGCGCGCCGCGGCGCGGATGATGGGCCAGTTGCCGCGGCGGCGGAAAGGCTTTACGCCTTCGGGCGATGGCATTTCGTGATTTGGGTGGATGATGGCTGAAAATTCCCCGCTGTCTCCTGCTTCCCGCTGGACGCCCGAGAGCTGGCGGGCGCGGCCGATCTGGCAGACGCCGATCTATCCCGACGCGACTAGGCTCGCCGCTGTCGAGCAGCGGCTCACGCGCTATCCGCCGCTGGTGTTCGCGGGCGAGGCGCGGCGACTGCGCGCCGCCCTCGGCGAGGCGGCCGGCGGGCGGGCCTTCGTGCTGCAAGGCGGCGATTGCGCCGAAAGCTTCGCCGATTTCACCGCCAACGTCATCCGCGACACGTTCCGCATCCTTCTGCAAATGGCGGTGGTGCTGACCTTCGGCGCCCGCGTGCCGGTGGTAAAACTCGGTCGCATGGCCGGGCAATACGCCAAGCCGCGCAGTTCCGACACCGAAACCCAAGACGGCGTGACGCTGCCGAGCTATCGCGGCGACAACATCAATGGCGCGGAATTCACCCAGGAGGCGCGGATTCCCGATCCCGCGCGGATGGAAGCCGGCTATTTTCAGTCCGCCGGCACGCTCAATCTGCTGCGCGCCTTCGCCTCCGGCGGCTATGCCGATCTGCATCAGGTGCATCGCTGGAATCTCGACTTCGTCGAGCGCTCGCCACTTGCCGCGCGCTATCGCGACCTTGCCGCGCGGATCGACGAGACCCTCGGCTTCATGGCCGCCTGCGGCATGACCAGCGCGACCACGCCGCAGATCCGCGAGACCGATTTCTACACCAGCCACGAGGCCCTGCTCCTTCCTTACGAACAGGCGCTGACCCGGGTCGATTCGACGACCGGGGATTGGTACGCCTGTTCGGCGCATTTCCTCTGGATCGGCGACCGCACCCGCCAGCCCGACGGCGCCCATGTCGAGTTCCTGCGCGGGGTGAAAAACCCGATCGGCCTCAAGGTCGGCCCGTCGATGGCGCCGGACGAACTGGTGCGGCTGATCGAAATCCTCAATCCCGAGGCAAGTCCCGGCCGCCTTACCCTGATTACCCGCATGGGGGCGGAAAAAATTGCGGCGAAATTGCCGCCGCTGGTGCGCGCGGTGAAAAGCGCCGGCATGCCGGTGCTCTGGGTTTGCGATCCGATGCACGGCAACACCATCACCACCGCGAGCCGCGTCAAGACCCGCAGCTTCGATGCGATTCTCGCCGAGGTGCGTGGCTTCTTCGACGTCCACCAGGCGGAGGGCACGCATCCGGGAGGGGTGCATGTGGAAATGACCGGCCAGAACGTCACCGAATGTGTGGGCGGCGCGCATCAGCTCACCGAGGCTGATCTCGGCGTCCGCTACGAAACCTTTTGCGACCCGAGGCTCAATGCCGGCCAGTCGCTCGAACTCGCTTTCCTGCTCGCCGCCGAGCTGCAGGCGCGCCGCGCTGGCCTCGACCCCGCCCCGGCGGTCGCTGCGCAATGAGCGAAACCGCTCCGGGCGCGGCGCTCGAGCGCGACATCGCGGCCCGCACCGACAGCTATTTCAACCGCACCCGCGAGATCGCGATGCGCTTCGGCGATGCCCGCGTGACCTACGCGCTCTTTCTCCGCCGCCCGGTGATTTCGGCGCCGCGCCTGATGATCGACTGGCTGCATGCGGTTGAGCGCGCGCGCGCCACGCGCTTTGAGATCGAGTTGCTGCACCCGGAGGGCACCTGGGTCGGCGCCGGCGAGCCGATCGCCTATCTCAGCGGCAGCTTGATCCAGCTCGCCGATCTCGAAACCCTATTTCTCCAGAAACTCGGCCCGCCCTGTGTCGCCGCGCATAATGCGTATCAGATGAGCCTGGCACTCCCGGAAATCGGCTTTCTCGCCATGGAAGCGCGGCATTGCGCAGGCGCCGAGATGCAGGAGATGATGGCCTACGCCGCCGCCATCGGCAGCGAGGCGGCCAAGCGCGAGGGGGCGCGCGGCTTCATCGGCAACGCCAATGACGCGACGGCGCATTGGTTCGGCAATGCGCGCGGGCTTGGCACCATGCCGCATGCATTGATTGGGTATGCCGGCTCGACGTTGCGCGCCGCCGAGATGTTCCGCGCGACATACCCCGACGAAAACCTCACTGTGCTCGTCGATTATTTCGGCCGCGAGATCACCGACGCGCTCGAAATCTGCCATCATTTCGCCGATCTCGCGGCCAGCGGCGCGCTCGCCGTGCGGCTCGATACCCATGGCGGGCGCTTTATCGAGGGGCTCGATCCCGGCGAGAGCTATGCGGTGCTCGAACGTCACGCCCCCGGCGCCATTCGCCGCTATCGCAGCGATGCCGAACTTCGCTCGCTGATCGGCACCGGGGTTTCTGCGGCGGCGATCTGGCGGATGCGCGAAGCGCTGGATGAGGCGGGATTTCGGCGCGTACGGATCATCGTCTCATCGGGTTTCACGGTCGAGAAATGCCGCGTCATGGCCGATGCGAAAGCTCCCATTGATCTCGTCGGTACCGGGAGTTTCATTCCCGATGCCTGGAGCGAAACCTACGCCACCGCCGATGTCATTGAATATAACGGTATTCCCCGGGTGAAGCTCGGGCGCGAATTCCTCCTTCGCCGCAAGGCTACCGGCGAGCCGGGCTGAGGCGCTCGCATGCCGGAGACGCTCAAAATCGCGCTCGCCCAACTCAACCCGCGGCTCGGGGCATTGGATGAGATCGCGCAAAAACTCCGCGCCGCCCGCGAAGAAGGCGCGCGCCTCGGCGCCGATCTCGTGGTCGCGCCGGAATTCTCGATCTGCGGCTATCCGCCCGAGGATCTCGTGCGCAAGCCCGCCTTCGTCGCCGCCTGCGCCGAGCGGATCGCAGCGCTGGCCGCCGAGACCGCCGATGGTGGGCCGGCTCTTCTCCTCGGCGGGCCGTGGCGGGAGGGGGAAAAACTCTATAACGCCGCTTTTCTGCTCGGCGAGGGAAAAATCCTCGCCCGCCGCGCCAAGCACGAATTGCCCAATTACGGCGTCTTCGACGAAAAACGTCTGTTCGATGCCGGCCCCGCGCCCGGTCCGATCGCCTTTCGCGGCTTTCGTCTCGGCGTTCTGGTGTGCGAGGATTGGTGGCTGCCCGCCGTTCCCGAGACGTTGGCCGAAAGTGGCGCGGAAATGCTGCTCTCGCTCAACGCCTCACCGTTCGAGGTTGGCAAACAGGATCAGCGCGTCGCGCTCGCGGTTTCGCGCGTTGTCGAAACCGGGCTGCCCTTCGTTTTCTGCGCGCAAGTGGGCGGCCAAGACGAATTGGTGTTCGAGGGCGCTTCCTTCGTGCTCAACGCCGATCGCACCCTGGCCCATCAATTGCCCTGGTTTCGCGAAGCGGTGACGCTCACCACCTGGCGGCGGGGCGAGAACGGCCTGGTGTGCGAGCCCGGCCCGCTCGCGCCCGAGCCCTCGGTACTTGCCCAGACCTATCACGGCATGATGCTGGGGCTTGCCGATTACGTCGGTAAAAACGGCTTTCCCGGTGTCATCCTCGGCCTCTCGGGCGGGATCGACAGCGCGCTTTCGGCCGCCGTCGCCGTCGATGCGCTGGGGGCCGAGCGGGTGCGCGCGGTGATGCTGCCGAGCCCCTATACCAGCCGCGAAAGCCTCGAAGACGCCGCCGAGGTTGCGCGTCTGCTCGGCATTGCCTGCGAGACCATTCCGATCACCCCGGCGATGGCGGCCTTCGAGCAGGCTTTGGCGCCCGCCTTCGCCGGACATGCGGCCGATACCACGGAGGAGAACATCCAGTCCCGCGCCCGCGGGCTGATTTTGATGGCGCTCTCCAACAAATTCGGCCAGATGCTGCTCACCACCGGCAATAAAAGTGAAATGTCAGTGGGTTATGCGACGTTGTACGGCGATATGTGCGGCGGCTATTCGGTGCTCAAGGATGTCTATAAAACCACCGTCTTCGCACTCTCGCGCTGGCGCAACGACCATCGGCCGGAGGGCGCGCGTGGCCCGGCGGGCGTGGTGATGCCAACGCGGGTAATCGAAAAACCGCCCTCGGCCGAACTCAAGCCGAACCAGACCGATCAGGACAGTCTGCCGCCTTATGACTTGCTCGACCGCATTCTCGCTGGCCTCGTCGAGGGGGAAGCCTCCGTCGAGGCGCTGGTCGCGGAGGGGCTGCCGCGCGAGACCGTGCTGCGGGTCTGGAAAATGCTCGATCGCGCCGAATATAAGCGCCGGCAGGCGCCGCCGGGGGTGAAAATCACGCCGCGTGCTTTCGGGCGCGACCGCCGCTATCCAATCACCAACGGCTTCACCGGCCTCGTGCGATGAGTGATTTCGCCGATCTCTTCGCGCCCCCGGGTGGCTGGCGTGTGCGCATTCGCGATCACTCCGGCGGCGCCGAGGATGGTATCGTCGAGGAAATTGGCGGCTTTCCAACGCTGATGCACGCCAACGCCTTCGCCCGCGCCTATGTCCGCGACAGTATCGAGCGCTGCCGTGAGGCGGTGGGTGGGGCCCCGGGCGATATCCTCGCCGCCTGGCGTGCTTTCGGCGAGGATGCCGAAATTATCGCGGCAGGGGAGGGGGGCTGGCGCAGCGAAAGCGAATGCGCCGATTTCGCCGCCGAGCCCGCTTCGGCCGAGACGCGCGACTGGCGCGCGCTCGACCCGCGCCGGGACGAGGGTGACGACGAGGACGAGCCGTGAGCGCCGCCGTTCGCGTCCGCTTCGCCCCGAGCCCGACCGGGCATCTCCATGTCGGCAACGCCCGCATCGCGCTCGCCAATTTCCTCTTTGCGCGCCGCCATGGCGGGCATTTCCTGCTTCGTCTCGACGATACCGACCGCGAGCGCTCGCGCCCCGAATTCGCCGAGGCGATCACGCAGGATCTGCGCTGGCTCGGCCTCGATTGGGACGCGACCTTCCGCCAGTCCGACCGTCTCGATCGCTATCGTGCGGCGGCCGAGCGGCTGCGCGCCTCGGGGCGGCTTTATCCCTGTTTCGAGAGCGAGGAGGAGCTGCGCGCCAAGCGTGAGGCACGGCTCAAGCGCGGCCTTGCGCCGGTCTATGATCGCGCCATGCTGCATCTCACGCCAGCGCAAAGGGAGGCGGCCGAGGCCGGCGGCAAACGGCCCTATTGGCGCTTCCGTTTGTCTGATGGCGCGATCGCCTGGAACGATCTCGTGCTCGGCGCGCGGCAGGTGAAGCTCGGCGCGGTGTCCGATCCCGTCCTCATCCGCGCCGACGAGACGCCGCTTTATACCTTCACCTCGGTGGTGGACGATCTCGCCGAAGGCATCACCCATATCATCCGCGGCGAGGACCACATCACCAATACCGGCGTGCAGATCGACCTGCTCGGCGCCCTTGGCGGCGACCCGACGGCGCTCGGTTTCGCCCATCTGCCGCTGCTCACCGATAGCGACGGCGGCAAGCTCTCAAAACGTCTCCAAAGCCTTTCGCTCCGGACGCTGCGCCGCGACGGGATCGAGCCGATGGCGCTCGCCGCCTATCTCGCGCGGCTCGGCAGTTCCGCCGATCCCGAGCCCTTGCCGCTTGCGACGCTGGCCGCGCATTTCGATCTCGGCGCTTTTTCCGCCTCCGCCGCGCGGTTCGATCTCCGTCAGTTGCTGGCGCTCAATCGCCGTGTATTGCATGGCCTGGCGTTCGCGGATGTCGCGTCGCGCCTGCCTGCGGGGGCAACGGCGCCGTTCTGGCAAGCGGTGCGCGGCAATCTCGATTTTCTGCGCGAGGCGGAGGATTGGTGGGCGGTGGTCGGTGGCGAGATCGAAACGCCGGCGCTGCCCGAAGACGCGGCGTTTCTCGCGCTCGCTGCCGATCAATTGCCGCCTGAGCCCTGGGATGAGACGATTTGGCGGCGCTGGACGGACGCGCTCAAGGATGCGAGCGGGCGGCGCGGACGGGCGCTCTTTCACCCGCTTCGTCTCGCCCTCACCGGCGCCGAGGAAGGCCCGGAACTCGCGGCTCTGCTGCCACTGATCGGTCGCGCCCGCGCGCTTGCCCGCTTGCGTGCGGCGGCGCGAGTTGGCCCTTAAGTAGGAGAGAAGTGGTTCTTTTTAAAAAAAAGAACCAAAAAAACCCCTCCCATTGGGCAGCGCCGCAGGCACTGCCCTTACGCGGAAGTCGCCGTTCCGAGAAAACGGGAAAAAAACTAAATCGCGCTGTCGATCCAGGCCTTGAGCCGTGATTTGGGCAGCGCGCCAACCTGGGTTGCCGCCGGCTTGCCGTCCTTGAACAGAATCATCGTCGGGATGCCGCGCACCGAATATTGGTTCGGCGTCATCGGGTTTTCATCGACATTGACTTTAGCGACGGTCAGCCGCCCGGCATATTCCTGCCCAATCTCCTCGAGCGCCGGCGCGACCATCCGGCACGGGCCGCACCATTCGGCCCAGAAATCGACCAGAACCGGTCCCGGCGCCTTGAGCACCTCGGCGGCGAAATTGGCATCGGTGACGGCTTTAGTATGTGCACTCATCGTGAGACTCCTAACGGTTTCCTTTATCAGAATGGGGCGCGGCCGCCAGCCAATCAAGCGGCCGCCTCAGGCTGGAGCATGGGACGCGAGAAGATCCCCGGGTAAGACATCGACCCGCAAGGCAGCGGTCCAGACCAGGGCGCAAACCACCTCCCGTCCGGGATAGATCGTTGCCAGAATCGCGCGATAGGCGGCCATCTGACGAAGATAGAGGCGCGGCGTTGCTGCCGTATCTGCTGGCACCGCGCGGTTGGTCTTATAGTCGGCGATGAGTACATGATCGGGGAGTACGGCCAGCCGATCGATGAGGCCGCCGACCACGCGCCCGCCGGCTGGGGTTGCAAGCCAGCCGGTGATCGGCACTTCGGCGCGGCCAGCGGGGCCGAAAAGTGGGGCAAGGCGCGGGTGTTCGAGCACCGCCAGGGTTTCTTTGGCGAGACGGCGCGCGGTTTCGGGATCAAGGCCGTGGCCGGGGTGGCAGAGAAAATCCCGCGCCGCCGCTTCTCGGCGCCCCGGCGGCAGATCGGGAAGGTGCTGAAGCAGCCTATGGATCAACCGGCCGCGCACGAGGCCGGCCTCCCGGCCGCGGCCTGCCGCCCGCTCGGCGAAGATGGTGAGCGGCGAGGCTGCGGCGGGAAGCGGCCCGTCCTCTACCCCCTCCGGCCGGCTCGGCGCCAGCGGCTCTGGCTGGGCGGGCTCGGGCGGCGGCGGCGCTGGCCGCCAGTCCGGGGCGCGGCCAACGAAGCCGGGCAGCGGCGAGGATGGCGCGGCCATGGCCGGCCCCGGGGCTGCGGCCGGCGCGGTCTGTCGGGTCTCGATGACCTGAATGCGTTGCTCATCCGGGCCGCCGAGTTCGGGGCAGGGAGCTTCCACGGCGCCGGGCAGCCGCGCCATCCCCAGCGCGATCTGCCGGTACCAGCTTGCGTCAGACACCGGCCTTTTTCCCTGCCAGCCGCAAACCACCAGCCAATCCTCGGCGCGCGTCAGCGCAACGTAAAGCAAGCGGTTATCTTCTTCTTTTTGAAATTGTTTCTCACGTTGCACGGCATCCGAGAACAGGGCCGCCCGCATGTCTTTGCGCGGGCTCCAGAGCGGCACGTCGCTTGCGCCGAGCGGGTCTGGCCGCCAGAACAAGGGAGATTTTTCCACCGGTGGCAAGCGCGTGGTGTCGGGGAGGATGACGAGCGGTGCCTGCAAGCCCTTGGCGCCGTGGACGGTCATGATCCGTACCGCGTCCCCAGCCGCCTCGGGCGCCCGCTTGACCTCGGCGCCGGCGCCGCGCAGCCAGTGGACGAAGCCCTGCAGTGAGGGCGGATGGGTCGCCGCATAGCTGCGGGCGGCAGCAAGGCATTCATCGACCGGCTCCGCCGCTTCCGGACCGAGCCGGGCATAGAGCCGCGCGCGCCCGCCGAGCCGCCCGAGCGCCTCGACGAGCAGGGCATAGGGCGTCGTGAAATCGACGCGGGCGCGCAAAGCCTTAATAAAATCCGCCGCCGCCCGCCATTCCGGCCGCTCCTCAGCACGCGCGAGCAAGGTCGGCCACAGCCCGTCGCGCCGCCCGAGCGCGAGCGCCATCAAACTCTCATCGCTCAATCCGCCGAGCGGGCTCACCAGTAGCGCCGCGAGCGACAGCTCGTCTTCGGGCAACAGCAAGACGTCGCAGAGGGTCAAGAGATCAGCCACTGCCGGCTGATCGGTGAGCGAAAGACGGTCGAGCCCGGCGATTTTGACCCCGTGCGCTTTCAGTGCCCGCACCAAAGCCGCCGAAAACCCGTCGCGGCGGCGCACCAGCACCAGAATATCGCCAGCGCGCAGCGGCCGGGCGCGGGAGGGGAGTGGGGTTGCTTTCGCGAGCCGGACAGCGATCCAGGTGGCGAGTGCCACCGCCAGCCGTTCCGGCGCCGGTCTCGCCTCGGCCTCGTCGCCCTCTTCCGCGGGAGAGCCGAGCAGCGGCCAGAGCTCGACCCGCCCGGCGGCGCCGGCGCGCGCGGCGAAATGCCGGAGCGTCGCCCCCGCCGCGACCACGCCGCACCGCGCCTCGCCCTCGGCGAACACGGCATCGACCAGTTGCAAGATCGGCGCCGTCGAGCGGAACGAAACATCGAGCGGCACCTCGCGCCAGGTTCCCCCGGCACGCCGTACCGCCGCCCGCCAGGAGTCGCGAGCGGGGCCGAGGGCGCCCGGATCAGCGCCTTGGAAGGAATAGATCGACTGTTTGGCATCGCCGACCGCGAACACCGTTCGCTGCTCTTCGCGCGCGCCCTCGCCGGCGAAGAATTCGCCGCTCAAGGCCTGCGCGATCCGCCATTGCGCCGGCGCGGTATCCTGCGCCTCGTCGATCAGCAGGTGATCGAGCCCGCCATCGAGCTTGTAAAGCACCCAGCCGACCCGCTCGGCGGCGAGCAGATCGGCGGTGCGGTCGATGAGATCGGCGTAATCGAGAAAGCCCGCGTCCTCCTTGAAGGCGGCATAATGCGCGGCGACCGGGCCGGCGAGGCGGACAAGGGCAGCGGTCGCCGCCACCTGCGCCAGCGCCGCGCGTTGATCCTCGATTGCCAGCACATGCGCCTGCGCGGCATCGACGGCGTCGGCAAGGCTGGGTTCGGCATTACGCAGCTTGTCGTTGACGAGGCGGCTCGGCGCCGTTTGCGAGCCATTGGCATTACAAAAAAAACTGCGCCAGAGCGACCATTGCGCGGCCTGTTCGGGGGGAGAAAGTGAAAGCCATTCGAGCATTTTCGCCGCCCGTTCCCGGACAGAAGGCGAGCCACGCGCGGCAATGCCTTGTAAACTCTGGCGTAGTCGCTTCTCGTCGGGCAAACGGACGGCGCCGGCGAGGAGTTCCGCCTCGTCGCGGACGGTGAGGCCGAAAACCCGGCGCAGCGCTGCCTCCTGCCCCGCCGGGCCGAGGCGGTGAAAGGCCGCGAGACGCCCGGCATCGGCGCTGACGCGCGCGATCAGGTCGGAAAACCCGTTTTCGTCGATGAAGGCGGCGAGATGATCGAGCGCCGCCTCATCCGCCGCCCGCCCGGCGATCTCGGCGAGCGCCGCCTCGCGCGAGGCCGCCATCGCCGCCGCTGCGTCGCCATCCTCGATCAGGCGGAAATGCGGTGAAAGCCCGGCTTCGAGCGGAAAGCGCCGCAAAACCGATTGGCAGAAGGCATGGATGGTCGCGATCCGCATCCCGCCAGGGAGTTCGAGGACCCGCGCAAAAAGCCGCCGCGCTGCGACCCGCGTCTTCGGGGTCGCGGCGACGCCAAGCCCGGCCAGCGCGCCATCGAGTGCTGCGTCATCGAGACGAACCCAGGCCGCGAGCACGGCATTGAGCCGCATCGCCATTTCGGCGGCAGCGGCGCGAGTATAGGTGAGGCAGAGGATTTTGCCGGGATCGGTGCCGGCCAGCATCAGGCGCAAAATGCGATCGGTCAGAAGCTTGGTCTTGCCCGCGCCGGCAGAGGCATCGACGAACGCCGAGGCCATGGGGTCGGAGGCCAGGCGCTGATTGGCGTCAGCGCGAGCCGCCGGGTCAGCCATCGTCATCGCTAGCCTCGACGGAGGCCACCTGCCATTCGCTTTGCCGCGCCAGCGCCGCATAATCCGAGCGCCAGGACGCCCGGCCCGGCGGCGAGGGGGTGGCCTGATACGGCGTCGCTTCGTCGGCGAAAGCCTCGAGAACGGTTAGCAGTCGCGTCTTGGTCGCGGCGATGATCTGCCTGAGCGTCGCGTGATCGCCCGCGAACAAAACATGTTCCGCTCCCGGCGTTACGCCACCGGTCAGGTGGAGATAGAGGAGGGAGACCGCCGGGGCGCAGAATTCGTCGCCGAACGCGCCGACTTCTGCCATCGCCGCCTCCAAGGGAAGCTGGGGCGCCGTGCCTTCCGCGACCTCGCTCTCGCGAGGGACGGTGCCGGTTTTGAAATCGATCAGGACGATGCCGCCATCTTCGTGCCGCTCGATCCGGTCGGCGCGGCCGGCAAGGGTGAAGCCGCCGGCGACCGGCAGCAGCCATTCGCCGGCGCGCTCGGCGGCGCGATGCTTTGCGTGGCCGCGCGCCGCTTCCCACCCCGCGATCCAATCGGCGATGCGCCGAAGCCGCGGGCGCCACCACGCGGCGAGGGCAGGACGGATCGCCGTCTGGAGGAGCGCCGTCTCGAACTCGTTATCGAGCGCTGCGGCCATCGCCGCGGCGTTGGGAAGGGCTGGAAGCCGGTCACAAAAGCGGCGCAAGGCGCGATGCACGATGACACCGAAATCCGCCCGCCCGATCGGCGGATCGAGCGGGGCGAGCGGGGTCAGGCGGAGAATATGCCGCGCATAGATGGCGTATGGGTCGGCGAACAGGGTCTCGATCTCGGTCACAGTCAGGCGGCGCGGGCGGAGATTGGCCGGCGGCCGTGGCGCCGGCGGCGGGACTGGGCGCGGCTTACCCTCCGGCTGGTCGATCGCTGCCACCCACTCCGCCGCCGGGTGGCGTGGGAGCGGGGTTTCGAGCATGGCATCGAGCCGGGTGAGCCAGCGCGCCGGCACCACCGGGGCGCGTTCGCGCCGGCGCGGGCAGGAGAGCACTACCTCTGGCGCGGCGCAGGCCGCCATCACGAAATCATGCGCGCTCTGGCCGATCGCCGCTTCCGGGCTCGGCAGGCCGATCGCGGCGCGCATCGGTCGGCTGAGCCAGGGGCCAGGATCGACGCCCGGCGGCCACACCCCCTCGGCGAGCCCGCCGAGCACGATCAGCTCGGCGCTTTGCAATCGCGCTTCGAGAAGCCCCCAGATGAAGATGCGCGGATGTTCGGCGCCGTCGCGCCCACGCAAGGCCCGGCGCGAGCGCACCACCGCGCCGGCGAGCAAAGCATCGAGCAGACCAGGGAGAGAAGCGACCGCAAGTGGTGGCAAAACCGTGAGCGCCGCCAGCGCCTCCGAAAGCAGTTCGGCGAGCGCGACCCCTTCCTCGTAGGCCCACAGCCGTGCCGCACCGCTTTCGCCCTCGGTCGCGGCGAGCGCCTCGCCGGCCTCGATCACGGCGGCGAGCAGAGTCTCGGCCGGCACCGATGCGACCGCACTCCCGAGCCGCAGCAAGGGCGCGAGCGCGACCTCGATCCGCGTCACGAAATCCTCCAGCGCCTCGCGCTCCGCCACCTCGGCGAGGACGCGGCGCAGCCCGACAATCCCGCCCGGCGGCCGTGGCCCGCGCAATACCGCGCGCTCGAGCCGGCGGGCGAGATCACGTGCTGCCTCAGGGGTGAGGCCGGCGGCGGTGTAAGGATGCTTGAGGAGCGCAAGCAACGGCACCGGCGCGAGATCTTCCACCCAAGCGGCGGCGAGCAGGCGGAGAAACACCGCAGGCGGGGTTTCCCTCAGCGCTTCGCCGGCGCTGTCATCGGCGACGACGCCATAGCGCGCGAGTTCGGCCGTGACCCGAACGGCGAGATCGCGATCCGGCGTCACCAGCGCCGCCCGCGCCCCTGGCCGTTCCAGGGCGCCACGCAGGATGAGCGCGATCGCCTGCGCCTCCTGATGCTCGTCGGCGGCTTCGAGGCGGGTTGCACCGGGAAGCGCGGCAACACGTCCCTTACGCCAGCGATCGAGCCCAGCGGCGGGAAGCAAGGCGCGCGCCAGGATCGCCGCCCGCCCCGGCGCACGGGCTGCGAGTCCCGCAGGGAGCATCTCATCCCAGGGACGGACATCGCCCGGGCTCGCGCCGATGGCGGCGAGCAGGCGGTGCATCGCCGCCGCCGGGTGGGTTTCGGGCGGGAACGCTGCGCCCTCCTCGGCCGGGACATCGGCGTCGAAACCCGGCAGCACGACGCGGCCACGCGGCAGGCGCGCGACAACCCCGAGCAGCCGCGCCACCGCCGGGATTCCGCCGGTGCTGCCCGCCGCCCAGACCCGGGTTTTGGGTGGCGCGCGGCGCCAGGCTTCGGCTTGCGCCGCGATCAGCGCGACCTCGCGCGCCGCCGGGTTCATCGCCGTATTCTCCGCCAGCCATTGCGGCCAGGCGCGGGTGACGATGGCGAGAAAGGTCAGCGTCTGTTGCCAATGGCGTGCGAACTGCCTCTGCGCCGCGCCCGGCAGGGCGCTCGCGAGATCGATGCCCTCGCGTTCGGCTTCGTCCATCAAGGCGGCGAGTTCGACCGCGAGTGGCCAAGCCCGCTCGGCGCTGCGCGGCGCCCCGGAGGCGCCATCGAGCGCGAGAATGAGCCGCGTGAGATGCGCCAGCCGCAGCATCGGCGGCACCGAAGGCGGAAGATCGAGCGCGCCGGCGAGCGCGAGCGGCGTTTCATCGAGCGCGCCGAACGCGATGATTCGCGGCAAAAGCAGCGGCTGGCCGCCGCTCTGGCGCAAAAATGCCTCCGCCAGGGCACGCGCGGCGCGGCGCGTCGGGAGCAGGATCAGCCCTTCGGCGACCGCGGCCGGTGTGCCGCCGGCGTCAGCGAGCCAAGCGGCGGCGATCGCGTCGAGAAACGGGATATCGGCGGGGAGGGTGAAAAGATTCATCGCGTCGCACCGATCGCCGGGCGGCGGAGGGCGATTTCAGCAGCGGCGAGGTCGTCTGGGGTCGAAAGATGAAACCAGAGCCCGTCATGAACCAAGGCGCGGGCGCGGCCAACCGCGATGGCTCGGTCCCAGAGCCGGTTCATCGAGAACGCTGCCGGCAGATCGTCGCACTCGGCAAACAGTCGCGGCGAAACCAACTGCACGCCGGCGAAAACATAAGGGGCGATTTCGCGCGGGCCGCGCCGGCGCGGCACGCCCCAGGGATCGATCAAAAAATCCCCCGCTCCGACGTCCGCCATGACCTGGCAGGCGCGATGGCATAAAAGCAGCACGTCGATCGCTTGCTCCGCCCAGGCCGCTGCGAGACGGGAAAGCGCCGGGCGCGGCCCGTCAAGCCAGAAGGCATCGCCATTGATGACGAAAAACGGCGCCCCCGCCGCGACATTTTCCCCAAGCAAGCCCTCCGCCAGCGCCGCGCGGACGCCGCCACCGGTATCGAGCAACGCGGGTTCCTCGCGGAAAACCGTCTCCGGGCCGCCTTGGCGCGCGGCGAGATGGGCGCGCACGCGTTCGGCCTGCCAATGGCCGTTGACGACGACCCGCGTGACCCCGGCTGCCGCCAGCCGATCGAGGGCGTGATCAAGCAGCGCCCGCCCGGCGAGCGGGAGCAGCGGCTTGGCCGTCTCCGCCGTCAGAGGCCGCATCCGCAGGCCCAGCCCGGCGGCGAGCAGCATGGCGGATGTCGGGGGGGAAGCGGGCAGGGAAGGGGTCATGCCGCCGCCAGAGGTGGGTTGCCGCGCTTCTCAGGCGGGATGTGGCGGCCAAAAAACGCCGCGAGCGGCGCCGCCTCGGGCCGCGCGAGCGCCGCCGCAAGACGCACCCAGGTGCGCGGGCCATGCACGAGATAGCCGGGTTTGGCGTCGCGCCGCGCAAGACGCACCCAGAGCCCCGCGACGCGGACATGGCGGAGCGCCGCGAGCGTGACCAAGGCCGCGCGAAACGGCACCGGCTCGAGGTCAGGGCTGGCGGCGAGCAACCGCGCCGTCTCCCGCTCGGCCAGCCCTGCGGGCAGATCGCGTCGCGCGTCTTCGATCAAGGAGACGAGGTCATAGGCGGGATGGCCGCGCGCTGCATCCTGAAAATCGATGATGCCGACGCGCCGGACACCCTCGCGCGCGGCGAGCCAAAAGAGGTTGCCGGCAAAATAATCGCGATGGACCAGCCGCTTTGGCCCAGCCGCGAGTGGGGCGAGGAGGTCTGCGAGCGCCATCATGAACTCGGCCCGGATCGCGCCAGCGGGGAGGGTTCCGAATGCTGCCGGCCACCACCAATCGAGAAACGTCGCGGCTGCCGCCGTCGCCATTGCCGCCGCATCCCACGCCGGAAGATCGGCGGGAGGCGCAATCGCCTGCAGCCGCACCAAGGCATCTGTCGCGGCGTCGTAATAGGCAATCGTGTTTTCGGCATCGAGCGTCGCGGCGTAGAGATGATCGCCGAAATCCTCGACCAGCGCGAGGCCAGAACCCGGATCGGCGGCGATGATCGCGGGCACACTCAGCCCGGCGCCGGCGAGGAGTTCCCCGACGCGAAGAAACCGGCCAAGATCCTCGTGCTCCGGCGGCGCCACCAGCAACAACGCCGGACGTGGCCCACCATGGAGGCGAAAATAGCGGCGCACCCCGGCATCACCAGGAAGCGCCTCGATCCTCGCCCTCTCGAAATGATGGGTGGCAAGAAATGCGGTGACGTCGAGCATCAGAGAAACGGGGCTCCGGGTGGGGCGACGATCTCGGCGATGCGACTTTCCGGCCCGTTCACCGTGAGGGTCACGGTGAGCGCCAAAGCCGGCGCCAGCGGGCCGAGCCGGTCGGGCCATTCGATGATCAGCATGTCGGCGCGCCACGCCTCGAGACCTAGCTCGGCGAGCCCGCTCGGCCCCTCGATCCGCCAGAGATCGAAATGGTGAACCGGGCCGCGGGCGGTGTCATAGCTTTGCACCAAGGTGTAGCTTGGGCTTGGCACATCGAGCGAGGGATCGGCGCTCAGGCTGCGCAGAGCCGCGCGGGCAAGCGCTGTCTTGCCGGCGCCGAGCGGTCCGGCAAGGAGAAGGGCGCGGCTGGGCGCGAGCCAGGCGGCGAGTTCGGCGCCGAGCGCCTCGGTCGCGGCGAGGGTTTCGAGCGGGCGCAACAAACCGGTTCTATTCCCCGGCAGCCGGCGCCACCAGCATCCGCCCGAGCGGCTTTCCGGCGAAGAGATGGACATGAAAATGCGGCACTTCCTGGCCGCTCGCGACACCCATATTGGCGAGCAGGCGATATCCCTCCGCCTCCAACCCCAATTGCCGGGTGACGGCGCCGACGGCGCGGAAAAACCCGGCGATCATCGCCGCGTCGGCATTGGCGGAAAAATCCGCGAAGGAGACGAAACGGCCCTTCGGAATCACCAGCACATGCACGGGCGCCTGCGGCGCGATGTCGTGAAACGCGAGGGCGAAGGCGTCTTCGTAAACCTTCTGGCAGGGGACTTCGCCACGCAGGATGCGCGCGAAGATGTTGCCATCATCATAGGGGCCAAGACCGCTCACCGGCATCGTCTTTCTCCACCTGGCGTGTGTTGCGCACCTGGTGCGTGGTGCTCAGGGGATTTTCGTCGTCTGCACGCCGAAGGCAAGCGGCAGACTCCGCCCCTCGCTGCCGCGCGACGCTTTTTCGGCGATGCCGCTGATCCCCTCGCGGCGCTGCAATTCTGCCCAGACCTGCTCCGAATGCACCCCGCTCGCGACCCAGAGCACGAGGAGATGATAGAGGACGTCGGCGCTTTCGGCGATCAGCGCGGCGCGCTCGCCGCCCACCGCCTCGATCAGGCACTCGATTGCTTCCTCACCGAATTTCTGTGCGACCTTGGCAACCCCGCGCGACAGCAAACGCGCGGAATGGCTGGTCCCCGGATCGGCGTCGCGGCGGCTCTGAATGACGCCATAGAGACGATCGAGCACGGTCGCGCTCAAACCAAGGGCGAGCGGCGGCGGCGGCATCAACGCCGGCGCGGCGGACGCGCGGCGGCGTTTGTCGGCGGGCGACTTGATTTTCGAGCTCTTCGTCGATTTCGCGGATTTCTTCTTGACCGGCTTGGCCATATTGCAAACTCTCAGGGCATCACGCGGGGGTTGCGCACCGGAAAACCGGCGGCAGCAAGGGCGTCCTTGACCTCCTGGACGCGGAACGTGCCAAAATGAAAAACACTCGCGGCCAGCAAGCCAGTCGCCCCGGCGGCGGCCCCGGCGACGAAATGGCTGAGTTCGCCCACCCCGCCCGAGGCCACCACCGGCACCCTGACGGCGGCGCAAACCCGGCGCAGCAGGGGGATATCGAAGCCTTTTCCGGTGCCGTCGCGATCCATGCTGGTCAATAGAATCTCACCGGCGCCGAGGGATGCCATGCGCGCGCACCAGCCGATCGCGTCAATCCCAGTCGCGCGGCGCCCGCCATGGGTGAACACCTCCCAGCGCTCGGGGGCGGTCTCTTTCGCGTCCACCGCGA
Organism: Acidibrevibacterium sp.; assembly: GCF_049965395.1. Classification (NCBI taxonomy): domain Bacteria; kingdom Pseudomonadati; phylum Pseudomonadota; class Alphaproteobacteria; order Acetobacterales; family Acetobacteraceae; genus Acidibrevibacterium; species Acidibrevibacterium sp. Next base: position 139,639 of record NZ_JBMFWJ010000002.1, on the reverse strand, counting down.
CGACGACGCATTGGCTGCCAAATTTCCGCGCCGCCTCCGCGACCAGCTCCGGCCGCTGGACGGCGGCGGAATTGATGCTGCATTTATCGGCGCCCGCGAGCAGGAGCCGGCGCATATCCTCGACGCTCCGCACCCCGCCGCCGACGGTGAGCGGCAGGAACACCCGCGCGGCGGTGCGAGCGACGACGTCGAGCAAAATGTCGCGATTCTCGTGGCTCGCGGTGATGTCGAGGAAAGTCAGCTCATCGGCGCCGGCGGCGTCATAGATCGCCGCCTGCTCCACCGGATCGCCGGCATCGCGGAGCGAGACGAAATTGACGCCCTTCACCACGCGCCCATCCTTGACGTCGAGGCAAGGGATCACCCGCAGGGTCAGCACGACCGAATCGCCCCACTCTGTTGCACTGGTATTGTTCTCAGGCTTTCCACCCGAGCGGGCAAGTGGCACCAGACGACAAAGCAGGGAGTGGGGCGCGCGCCGATGGCTTATTCCGGCCGGTGTTCGGGATGGCGGAGCATCCATAACCGCTCATGCGCCGCAACCAGGCTCTCGATGGTGCGGCGGCGATTGCCCTCTGCCGGCGATGGGCGGCGTGTCAGCATCAGCTCGAGCACGTGAAGAAGCTTCTCGGCAATCTCGTAGTCGCCCTGATCGCAGGCATGGTGGAAAGCGATCAGGATTTTGTCCGACAACCGGCGGCTGTAGCGTGGCGGGCCGATTTCAGATTTGCTGTCATTTTCACTTTCGCTCACGACGTGCCCGCCACCTTCGCTAAGTTTGCCAAAACCCCGACTCATCGCTCGGCGGCGATAAGACCATGTCTGGAGTCACTTGTCTTGTCCCAATTTTTGTCCGATCGCCGCAGCGAGTTCCTTCGCGGCGGTCTGCGGCCCGAACAAAGCGGCAAGGCGGCCTTCGGGATCCATGAGATAGATGAACGAAGAATGGTCCATGGTATAAGCGGTTCCGTCCTTGGGCGTTTCCTTGGCGTAATAGACCCGATAGGCTTTTGCGACCTCGGCGATTTGCGCGTCAGTGCCGGTGAGACCGATGATCCGGCTGTCGAACTGATGGACATAGCGTGCCATCACGGAAGGGGTATCGCGCGCCGGATCGACGGTGATGAAAAGCGGTGTGATCTGAGCGCCGGTCTTGCCTAACTTATCAAGGGCGTCGGCAATGGTTTGCAAGGTCGTCGGGCAGACATCGGGGCAAAAAGTATAGCCGAAATAAACCAGCAGCCAGTGCCCACGATAGGTTTCATTGGTGACCGGGCGGTTTTGATCGTCGATGAGGCTGAAGGCGCCGCCGATCTTGGTGCCGGCAGGCAGTGCGATCGCAGCACCCGACCCGCCACCGGGCTCGGGGCGGGTGAGCCAAAGCACCGCGCTGGCGAGCACGAGCACAACCAACACCCCAGAGAGAATAAGGCGTAACGGCGCTTTCATGATCGCGCCAACCCCCAAGCCGCCTCACGCCAGCGGGGAGATCTGTTCGGCAAACGCTTCCTCCCAGCTTCCGGTGGTCGCGGCGCGGCTATATTCGGTCGCGCGATTTTCGAAGAAATTGGCGTGTTCGACCGCATTCAGCATCTCATCGAGCCAGGGGAGGGGGTTTTTTGCCTCGGTATAGAGGGGATCGAGGCCAAGCTGCGTCAGCCGGCGATCGGCAATATAGCGGATATAGCGCTTGACCGTCGGCGCATCGAGCCCCTCGACCGCGCCTTGCTCGAACGCAAGATCGATAAACGCGTCCTCATGCGCGACGATGGTGGCGCAAACCGTGTTCAAATCGGCCTTCAACGCGCTGTTCCAGACTTCGGGATTTTCGGCGACGAAATCACGGAACAGGCGGATGATGGACAAGCAATGCAGCGTCTCGTCTCGCACAGACCACGAAATGATCTGACCCATGCCCTTCATTTTGCCAAAACGTGGGAAATTGAGCAAAATGGCAAAGGAAGCAAAAAGCTGTAACCCTTCCGTAAAAGCACCGAAAGCCGCCATCGTGCGCGCGATCTGATATTTATTATCGACTCTAAATCCCTGCATGTAATCGTATTTGTCTTTCATTTCCTTATATTTCAAAAAAGCCTGATATTCGATCTCGGGCATGCCGATGGTATCGAGGAGATGGCTATAGGCGGCGATATGGATGGTCTCGGTGTTCGAGAATGCCGCCAGCATCATCAGGACTTCCGTCGGCTTGAACACCCGGGCGTAGTGTTTCATGTAGCAATTATTCACCTCGACATCCGCTTGCGTGAAAAAGCGGAAAATCTGCGTCAGCAGATGGCGCTCGCCGGCGCTGAGATTGCGGTGCCAGTCCTTCACGTCATCGGCGAGCGGCACTTCCTCGGGCAGCCAGTGGATGCGCTGCTGGGTGAGCCAGGCGTCATAGGCCCATGGGTAGCGGAACGGCTTATAGACCGGATTTTCGGTCAGGAGATCGAAGCGGATCGGGGTCTCGGCGGTGTGGTGATCGGTCATGCGCGGTCCTTTCGATCCAAGCTTGCTCGGCAAATCCATCCTCCAGCCGGACCTGCTTGGTCAAGCGTGTCATGAATATATTTTCCATAATATAAATTATACGATTTTATGAGGCGCGGAATGGCGGAAAATGGGCGCCTTCCGGCGCTTACCCTGGCGGTGGCTTTGCAGCACTTCCCTCACTTTGGCGGGCCGTGCCCAGGGTCTTGAGATAGGCGATGATGTCACGCCGCGCCGATTCGTCGGGAACGCTCATCGGCATCAAGGCGCCGGGAACCAGCGTTTGCGGCCCGGCGAGCCAGCGGTCGAGGGTCGTCTCTGACCACACCAAGCCCGATTGCGCGAGCGCCAGCGAATACGGATAGCCCGACGCCGCCCCCGCCGTTCGGCCGACGATGCCCGCGAGCGGCGGGCCGGCGCGGGCAATGTCGATTCCGTGGCAGCCAGCGCATTGGCTCTCAAACAAGGTCTTGCCGTTTTGCGCGCTGGCGACAGGGCCGAACCGCGCCAGATCATCGGCACCCTCGGGCCGGGCGGAGCGGAAAAACGTGTAAGAGAGAGTAATTTCATCGACATCCACCGTGCCGCGATCAGCGGCGAGGCGAGGATCGACGAAAAATGTCACCGGCATGTCGACTTTCTTATGCGCTTCAAGGCGTTCCTCGGTGAAGCAAAAACATTGGATTTTCTTGAAATAGACCCCGACCTTGTCGGGCGTCACGTTGAACGTCGCGTGCCCCACGATGTCGCTCGCGGAGAGATTTTCCGCCTCGAAATAGACCAGAGCCTGCTCGCCGAGATGAACCTTGATCGAATGCTGCAGCGGAACGAAGCGCCAGGGAAGCCCGGGCGCGACATTGGTGTCGAAATAGACCGTGACGGTGCGCGCGAGCGTCGGCCCGGTATCGGCGCTGGCGCGCTGGGTGGTGCCGCCGGCCCCGGTCACCTGGCAGAACAAGCGATAGATCGTCACCGAATAGGAAACGAGCCCGGTCATCACGCCGATGACCGCAAGAAGAAAAACTATGGTCAGCGTGCGTTTCATGCGACCCTATTCCATCCTCCAGCCGGCACTCCTGCCGCACGGCAAGATGTGGGCCCGGAGACCGGCGACTGTCCAGGGCCGGGGGCAAAGAATTGATCATTTGCGCAGGCGTGCGATGATGGCGGTTCGGTTCCCCTAGGCGAGGAGAGATCGCGATGGAGATCAAGCGCGCCGGCGCGCAGGCCTCGGGCAAGGGGCCGGCGGACTATTTCACCGGCTCGGTGCGGATCGACCCACTGTTTTCAGCGCCCGATCCGGCGCGGGCCGCCGGCAACCTGGTGACGTTCGAGCCGGGTGCCCGCACCGCCTGGCACACGCATCCGTTTGGCCAGACCCTGATCGTGACCGCCGGCTGCGGCTGGGCGCAGTGCGAAGGGGGCGCGGTCGAGGAAATCCGCCCCGGCGATGTCGTCTGGTTTGCGCCTGGCGAGAAACACTGGCACGGCGCGACGCCAACGACGGCGATGAGCCATATCGCTATTCAGGAGCGGCGCGATGGCTCGGCGGTCGAATGGCTGGAACATGTCACCGACGCCGAGTATCGGCGTTGAGGCGCGCCCCCTACCCCGACCCTCCGAGATCCGCCGAAAATCGCATCAGAGCGTCACCCCGGGCGCGAGGGGGCGGGCGAGGCTGCCCTTGAACAGAGTAATACCCCCTGCCCGCCCCCAGTTCAGCGCCGCCGGCCCATCGACGCCGGCGAGAATGAGGCGCCGCGGATCAATGCCGCGCGGCAATCCGCCCTCGGCATAGGCCGGCTGGAAACGGAATTGCAGCAGATCAACCCCTTCCGGCCCGAGCGGAAACGCACAGAGAAGCGCACGGGTGAGGCCGCGGAGCACGATCCGATAGCCGCGAGCGCGGGCGAATTCGCGCGCGAAGCGATAGGCCGCGGGATCGGCAAGGATATCCGCCGGCCGCAGGTTGAGCAGCACTTCGCCGCGCAGCGCCGCCGGCAGCGCCCGGTCGAAGCGCAAGAACTCCGCCGACAAGATACTCTCGACGCGCAAATTGAGCGCGAAGGGCGGCGCCTCGCGAAGTTCGTCGGGGGCTGTGAACAAAGTAAGGAGTCGGCGGTCAAGAATCCGGTTGAGATAGTGGAGCAGCCAAGGTGCCGCGGTTAGGCTTCGTCCCGGCACCAGCATGGCGGCGAGATCGTCGTAGGCGAGCCCCCTCTCCTCCCATTGCCGCGCCATCCGCCCGCTTTCTTCCAGCCGCGAGATCGGGCGGCGGCGGATGAAGGAGGAGAGATCGATCTGCACCAAGTTGCGCACCAAGAGCGGCAGGAGGGCCGGATCGATCGCGCCGTGCGCTGCGGTGGCGCCGCGGGCCTGATCGCCGGCGCGCGAGGCGGGCTCGCTTTCGGCGATCAAGCGGAGCAGCATCTCGGCCGCCGCGGGAAGGCGGAAGATCTCGGCCAGCCTTTCCCATTCCGGCAGACGCTCGGGCATATCGGCGAGAAGATGGCGGATCGCCGTCAAAGCGCGATCGAGCAGATGGCCGCCCTGGCCGCGCCAGACCACCACCACCGCCTCGTTCGCAAGGCGGAAGGCGCTGGCGCGATCGGCTTCCAAAAGCGGGTCGAGGGCGGCGCGGAATAGGCGGAAATGATGCGGCTTGGCGCAAGACGGTGGCAGCAGATCGAGGCGAAGGATGAGCCCCTGGCGCTCGGTCGCTGTGGTCACGCAGGATTGCACGACGCCAGCGAGACTGTCGGCGGCGTCCGCGGTGCTGGTCCAGGCGGAGAAATTGAACGCGCTCACGCCTTGCCGCCCTCTCGCTCCGGCGGCGGGCGCGCGCCATCGAGCAAAGCCGGTTCGGCACAGCCGAAGCGGCCTTCGGGCGTGGCGGCGGCGGCGCGGGTAATGCATTGACCAAGAGAGCAATTTTGCGCCGAGGGACAGGCGAGCATGCGCGCCGCCGCCGCCATCGCCGCGGCGTGACGGCCTTGGAACAGGGAGATCCCGCGCGCCACCCCCCAGGCGAGCGCGGCCTCGTCATCGGCGCCGCGGAGCACGATTTGATCGCCGCCGAGCGGATAAAGAAGGCGGCTAACATCGCGCGCGCTCCGTTCGGCGAGCGCCGGGCTGAGATCGAGAATCAGGAAATCGGGCCCGAGCGCCGCCGGAGCGGCGCAGGCAAAGGTCTCGGCATGGATGCCATCGAGCGCGAAAAGCGCCCCGGACGTGGCGATGACGCGCCGCGCCGCTTCCAGCGTCTTGGGATCGGCGCACGCCTCCTCGAAGGCGAGAACGACAGCTAAGGCAACCCCGTTCTCCCGGCAGAGACTCGCGAGCGGCAGAAAATCCGCCGCCATCACGCCGGCGAGCGAGAGATGGAGATGAAGCGGCGGCGGGGCTTCGCCGGCCCAGGCGGAAAACTGCGCGCGATGAGGCACCGGATCGAGCGGCAGCCCGGTTCCCGCGGCGGCGATGAGGGCGGCCAGCACATCGCCGTCGAGACTGCCGAGGTGATGGCGGAGCAGCGCCGGATCGGCGTCCGTCCCGCCCGCGTCCCAGCGCGCGAGAAATGCCGGGTCGAGCCGCCAATTGCGGAACGCAAGCGTCATGCGGCCGCGCGCCAGGCGGATTCCACTTTCGCGCCGCATCAAGGCGGCGAGCGGCGGCATGTCGGGCGTCGGCGTCGGCGGTGGGTCGAGTAGCCGGCCAAAGCCGGGAGATTTTTCGGCGAGTGACGCCGGCGATGACACATGCGTGGCTTCGCTCAGTCGGCCGGCGGCATAGGCGATGAGATTCAGCGCCTCGTTTTCGAGCGACCAAAGCGAGACCAGACTTTCCGGAAACAGCCGCTCGAGGACCGCAACCAAGCCCCGCAGCGCCCGCGCATCCTCGCGGCAAAAGAGCAGGAGATCGCCGCTGCTAAGGGCGTGGATCTGACCGTCGACGCGGGAGGCGGCTTCTTCGAGCAGGGCGCGGGCGATGCGGCCGTGATAGGGGCGGCGTTCAGGCAAACGCGAGACATGCACGACCAAGGCCCGCCATCCCGACGGCCGCCGCATCACCCGCCGCACCGCTTCCAATAGCGCGCGCTCAGCCGGGAGCGATGCCACCCCCTCGCCCGTCGCCCGTTCCTCCATCGCCTGCGAGATCACCCCGCCCATCACCTCTTCGCACTGAGGCGGCGATTTTGGCAGCAAGCAATGACCGGCGGGTTAAGATTTTCCGTCCCAGTGCGGCCTGTCGCGGCGGTGTCAATGTCGGTTGGCGGCGCCGCCGTCGATGGTGACGATGGTGCCGCTGATATAGCCCGCTCGCTCAGAGGCAAGGAAGGCGGCGAGATCGGCGACTTCCCGCGCCGCCGCCATGCGCCCGAAGGGAAGGGTCTTGACCTGCGGCAATTCCTGCCAGCGATCGGGGGTTCCGAAGGCGGCGCGGCTCCAGCTTTCCACCAGCATCGTCGCGCGCTCGGTCGCGGTCAGGCCGGGATTGATGCCGACGACGCGAACGCCATCCGCCGGCGAGGCGCTGCCGAGCGCCCGGGTGAAGGCCATCAGCCCGGCATTGCCGGTGCTGCCGAGGATGTAATGGGCGTTGAGCCGCTCGCCGGCGGCGCCGATGATGTTGATGATGACGCCGGCGCGGCGCGCCGCCATGCCGGCGTAACAGGCGCGCGTGAGGTTGATAAAGCCGAACATTTTCAAATCCCACGCCGCCCGCCAGGTCGCGTCATCGATCTCGGCGAGGGTTCCGGGCGGGTTGGCGCCGGCATTGTTCACCAGAATGTCGATCTCGGGGCAGGCGCGCGCCAGCGCCTCTTGGTCTGCGGTGCGCGAGAGGTCAGCGGGATGGATCGTGATCACGATCCCTGGGTGCGCGGCGCGAAGCTCGGCCGCCGCGGCTTCGAGTGCGCTGCGATCGCGGCTCGCGAGCGCGAGCGCGCAACCCTCGGCGGCAAAAACGCCGGCGATGGCACGGCCGATCCCCCGGCTCGCCCCGGTGATCAATGCTTTCTTACCCGCCAATCCCAGATCCATTTTTAGCTCCTTGCAGATAGAAGTTTTTTGGTTCTTTTTTTCAAAAAAGAACAATCTTTCTTCTGTCTTTCTCGCGTATTTTCTCCCTACTCCGCCGCCGCGCGCAAGGCCGCCCCGGCGGCGAGCGGGGCGAGCGCAAGCAGCACCGCGAGCACTGCGAGCAAAAGCAGGAGATGCGGCCTCACCGGCAGGTGAACGGCGGCGGCGGCGGCGGCGGTAGTGCCGAAAATCAGCACCGGGACGGCGAGCGGCAAGACGAGAAGCGGCAGCAGGACGCCGCCGCGCCGCGCCCCGAGTACGATCGCCGCCCCTGCCGTCCCCAAAAGTGAAAGCGCGAGCGTCCCCGGCAATAGCCCGCCGAGCAGCACCGGCAAAATTTCCGTCCGCACGCGGAGCATGAGCGCGAGCGGTGCGGCGGCGAGCAGCAGTGGCAGGCCGGTCGTCAGCCAATGCGCGGTTGCCTTGGCGAGCGCGATGGCGGCGGCCGGGAGGCCGGAGAGCAGCCACTGGTCGAGTGCGCCGTCTTCGAAGTCGGCGCCGAACAGCCGGTCGAGCGGCAGCAGGGCGGCAAGCAGGGCTGCGACCCAGACGATGCCGGGCGCGATCCGCGCGAGTTCTTCGGGCGCCGGGCCGATTGCGAGCGGAAACAGCGTCCCGGCCAGGAAAAAGAACAGCAACGCCGCGAGCGTGTCGGCGCCGTGGCGGAGCGAAAGGCGGAGTTCTCGAACAATGAGGTGAAAAAACAGTTTCATGAAAGGAAAACTTGGGATGAATTGGGAAATGGCAGATCGTGATGCGTCGCCGCGATCACCATCCCGCCCGCGGCGCGATGCCGGTCTGAAATCGCGCCGAGGGCGGTGAGCGAGGCGTCATCGAGGCCGTTGCCAGGCTCATCGAGCAGCCAAAGCGGTGCGCGGGTAAGCAGCAGACGCGCGATCGCGAGCCTTCGCCGCTGGCCGGCGGAGAGGAAGCGCGCCGGCAGATCGGCGAGCGGCGCGAGATGGACCGCCGCCAGCGCCGCCCCGACATCGCCGCCGCCGCGCGCCCAGAATGCAAGGTTTTCGGCAACCGAAAGCCCCGGCTTCACCGCATCCTGATGGCCGAGATAGGCGAGCCTTCGGGCGTGATACGAAAGATCGGCGAGCGCATCCTCCCCGCGCCAGAGCAACGTTCCGGCGGCGGGCGGAATGAGGCCGGCGAGGACGCGGAGCAATGTCGATTTTCCGGCCCCATTCGCCCCGCGCAGCAGCAACGCGCCACCGGCGTCAAGCCGAAACGACACCCCCTCGAGCACGAGCCGTTCGCCACGAAACGCCGCGATCTGGCGGACTTCCAGCCATGCCCGATCCTCGTCCCGTGCATCTTCGCCCGCCATCCGCGCCCGCCCCCGCTTGTCGCTGCGCGGGGTATGGTCTAAGCCCGCGCCTCATGCAACGCATGCCCGTGGCGCAATGGCGCCGCACGTGGCCAAATGGAGCGAGAGCGCATGAAAACGGTCGGCCAGGACAGCCTCAAAACCCGCCGCACGCTTACGGTAGAGGGAAAATCCTACGAATATTTTTCCCTCCCCGAAGCGGCGCGAGCGCTTGGCGACATCTCCCGGCTTCCGGTCACGCTCAAGATTCTGCTCGAAAACATCCTCCGGTTCGAGGACGGCAAGTCCTATACCGTCGATGACGCCAAGGCGATCGCGGGCTGGCTGGAAAATGCCCATTCCGAGCGCGAGGTGCCGTTCCGCCCGGCGCGCATCCTGATGCAGGATTTCACCGGGGTTCCCGCCGTCGTCGATCTCGCGGCGATGCGCGACGGCATCACCCGGCTCGGCGGCGATCCCGCCCGTGTCAACCCGCTGGTGCCGGTCGATCTCGTGATCGACCATTCGGTGATGGTCGATGTCGCCGGCCGTGCCGACTCGCTTGCGCGCAACGTCGCGATCGAGTTCGAGCGCAATGGCGAGCGCTATGAATTCCTCCGCTGGGGCCAGGAGGCGTTCAGCAATTTCCGCGTCGTTCCGCCCGGCACCGGCATCTGCCATCAGGTCAATCTCGAATATCTCGCGCAAGGGGTGTGGACCGCCGAGGCCGAGGGCAAACATGTCGCCTATCCCGACACGCTCTATGGTACTGACAGTCACACGACGATGGTCAACGGGCTTGGCGTGCTCGGCTGGGGGGTTGGCGGCATCGAGGCCGAGGCGGCGATGCTCGGCCAGCCGATCGCGATGCTGATCCCCGATGTCGTCGGCTTTCGCCTCACCGGCCGGCTCCGCGAGGGCATGACGGCGACCGATCTCGTCCTCACCGTCACCGAAATGCTGCGCAAAAAGGGCGTGGTCGGCAAATTCGTCGAATTCTACGGCCCTGCCCTCGATCATCTGCCGCTCGCCGATCGCGCCACCATCGGCAACATGGCGCCGGAATATGGCGCGACCTGCGGCTTCTTTCCGATCGACCGGGTGACGCTCGATTACATGCGTCTCACTGGCCGCGATCCGCACCGGCTCGCCCTCATCGAGGCCTATCTCAAGGCGCAAAACATGTGGCGCGACGAGACTGCGCCTGAGCCAAAATTCTCCACCACGCTGGAGCTTGATCTCGGCAGCGTCGTTCCCTCGCTCGCCGGGCCGAAGCGGCCGCAGGATCGGGTCGCCCTCGACAAGGCCGCCGGCGCGTTTTCGGCGGAATTGGTCAAGAATTTTGCCGTGAGCGCCGAGCAGGCGGCCAAAAAGGTCAAGGTCGCCGGCAAGAATTACGAGATCGGCCATGGCGACGTCGTCATCGCCGCGATCACCAGCTGCACCAACACCTCCAATCCCGCGGTGATGATCGCCGCCGGGCTGGTTGCGCGCAAGGCCCGTGCGCGCGGGCTTGCGCCAAAACCCTGGGTGAAAACCTCGCTCGCGCCCGGCTCGCAGGTGGTCACCGAATATCTCAAAAGCGCCGGGCTCGACGCCGATCTCGACGCGCTCGGCTTCAACACCGTCGGCTATGGCTGCACCACCTGCATCGGCAATTCCGGCCCGCTCGAGGACGCGATCGCCAACGCGATCGAAGACAACAAGCTGGTCGCGGTCTCGGTGCTCTCGGGCAACCGCAATTTCGAGGGCCGCGTGCATCCCAATGTGCGCGCAAATTACCTCGCAAGCCCGCCGCTGGTGGTCGCTTATGCCCTTCTCGGCACGATCGGCGACGATATCACGACGGCGCCACTCGGGACGGGGTCAGATGGCAAGCCGGTCCATCTCCGCGATGTCTGGCCGAGCAACGCGGAGATCGCCGAAGCGATCGCGCAGCATGTGACGCGGGAGAAATTCGTCGCCCGCTATAGTGACGTCTTCAAGGGGCCAGAACAGTGGCAGCGCATCAAGGTCGCCGCGCACGAGGCGACCTATCGCTGGAACGACCGTTCGACCTATGTCAAGAATCCGCCCTATTTCAAGGACATTAGCAAGACGCCGCCCGGCGTTGCAGACATCAAAGGCGCGCGCGCGCTGGCAATTTTCGGCGATTCCATCACCACCGATCACATCAGCCCGGCCGGCAGCATCAAGAAATCCTCCCCCGCTGGCGAATATCTGCTGACCCATCAGGTGCGTGAGGCGGATTTCAATTCCTATGGCGCGCGGCGCGGCAATCATGAGGTGATGATGCGCGGCACCTTCGCCAATATCCGCATCAAGAACGAGATGCTGCCCGGCGTTGAAGGTGGCTATAGCAAGCATTTCCCCTCCGGCGAGCAGGCGCCGATTTATGATGTCGCCATGCGCTATGCCAAGGAAAACGTGCCGCTCGTGGTTTTCGGCGGCAAGGAATACGGCACCGGCTCCTCGCGTGACTGGGCGGCGAAGGGGACGATGCTGCTGGGCATCCGCGCCGTCATCGCCGAGAGCTTCGAGCGCATCCATCGCTCCAATCTCGTTGGCATGGGCGTCCTGCCGCTCACCTTCAAAGACGGCATGGATCGCAAGGCCTTAAAGCTCACGGGTGAGGAAACCTTCGATCTCCTCGGGCTTGATGCGCTTCGCCCGCGCATGGATCTGACGCTCAAGATCCATCGCCCGAACGGCACGACCGACGAGGTCGTGCTGCTCTGCCGCGTCGATACCGCCGATGAGGTCGCGTATTGCCGCCACGGCGGCATCCTCCCTTACGTTCTCCGCGGCATGGCGGCCTGAGCCGGCGCGTTTCGATGCGGCGGCCCGGGTTCCTCGCGAATCTGGGCCGTTTTCGGCTCAGCGCGTTGCCGGGCGCCGATCTCAGCCGGCTGCCGATCGCGCTTGATCTGCGCGCAATCAGCATCGCCGAAGGGGTCCGCGCGGCGCTCGCCGTTGCTGTCATCGTCGCACTTTCCGGCTGGCTCGCCGCGCCCGGGCTGATGCAGGCGGCGCTGGCGGCGCTTTTTACCTGCATGTGCGACCCTGGCGGGCCGGTCAGCCGGCGGGTGCCGGCGCTGCTCAGTTTCACCTTTCTCGGCGCCGCAACGCTCTGTGGCTTCGGGTTTCTCCGCGCCTTCGGCTATGCGGCGATCCCGTTTGCCTGCTTTGCCGTGTTCGCGTTCAGCTTCGCCCGTATCTACGGCCAGGCGGCGCAGCAGGTCGGCGCGCTCGCAACCGTCGTCCTGGTGCTCGCCCTCGATCGCCCCTGGCCGGACGCCGCGACGGCGTTCGCGAGCGCCCTTCTGTTCATCGCCGGCGGGCTCTGGGCGGTGCTGCTCACGCTGGTGATCTGGCGGCTCCATCCCTATCGCCCGACGCGGCGGGCGGTCGCGGAGATCTATCGTGCGCTTGCTCTCCTCGCCGCCGATCTCCGCCGCGTGCTCGCCGAGAGCGACACCGCCGCGTGGGACGCGCATGCGCGGGCGCATCGGCGCCTGGTGCGGGACGCGATCGAACAAGCGCGCGGCGTCGTGCTCGCAACGCTCCGCCAGCGCGGCGCGCAAAGCCCACGCGCGGCCCAAAGCCTGATCCGGCTGGAAGCGGCGGAGCAGATCTTCGCCGCCCTCATCGCCCTCGATGACATCCTGCAATCGGCACGCGAGCCGGCACGGCGGCAGGCAGCCGCGAAGCTGCTTCGCCGCGTTGCGCCGCTGCTCGCGACCCTGGCGCGCGGCATCGTTCGTGATCGCATCACCGCCCCAACCCGCATGGCGCAGGTGATCGCGGCATTGCCGGCGCCGGTCGCTGGCCTCGCGCCTGACGATCCGATCCGCCGCATCGCCACCGCCATCGTCGATCGCCTGACGATCGCGCTCACCGTCACCCTCCCGGCCGGCCTCAACCCCGGCGCGACGGCAGACGGCTCCACGCCGCCGCTTCTTGTGCGCATCCGGGCCCCGCTGGTTGCTAATTTCGCAACCGATTCAGCAGCGCTTCGCCACGCGCTACGCACCGCCCTGGTCGCGGCGCCGGCGCTCGCGATCACCTTCTTCCATGGCGGCTCCTATCAGCATTGGTTGACCATCACGCTGGTTTTAACCATGCAGCCTTATTTCGCGGTCACGCTGCAGCGGGCGCTCGAGCGCATCGCCGGCACCGTCATCGGCGGTTTCCTCGCCTCCCTCCTCGCGCTTGTGCTCCATTCGCCTTGGCAGCTCGCCGCCGCCCTGTTTCCGCTCACCATCGCCGCGATGGCGGTCAGGGTCGCGAGTTTCGGGCTCTATATCATGCTGCTGACGCCGCTCATCGTGCTGCTCCTGGAAATCGGCCATGCCGGGACGAGCGGCCTCGAGATCGCCATCATGCGGGCGGTTTATACGCTGCTCGGCGGGCTGCTCGCGGTGGCCGGCGTGCTGGTCTTGTGGCCGAGCTGGGAGCCCGAACGTGTCCGGGGCGAGCTTGCCGCAGCACTCTCCGCCCATGCCCGCTATGCCGAGGCAACCCTCGCATTTCTGCTCGCCGAGGCGGGCGAAGCGCACGTGGAAGCGGCGCGACGGGCGGCGGGAATCGCCTCCAACAATCTGGAGGCGTCCCTTGCCCGGGCGCTGCATGAGCCGCATCGTCGCCAACGCGCGCGGCTGGAGACAGCACTCCTCGCCGATGCCGCGCTGCGGCGCCTGGCCGGGCGGCTCGCGGCGATGCGCCTGGCCGCCGCGCCCATCGCCGCCGCCGACCACCCCACACTGGCCGCTTGGCGCGCGTGGATCGGGCCGGCGCTCGATGCACTCGCCGCTGGCGCCATCCCCGCCACGCCGGCACCGTACCCACCGAACGATCCCACCCTCGCCGAAGCCCTCGGCCGCATCGCCCGCCAGATCGATCTCATCGCCGGCGCCCGGCGGCGGGCAAGCGCTTCTTTTTCTGAAGAAAAAGAAGCAAAAAGACTTTTGTCCTGACGTCGCGGCGTCGACACCACCCAACGGGGAAAAGTTTTTTGGTTCTTTTTTCAAAAAAAGAACAATTCTATCCTGACACAACGATTGGCCGCAGCCGTTCGGGTAGCCCAGCCAGGCTTTCGACGGTGTCGAAATCGCGCAGCACCGAGTCTTCCGGGAGATCGACCTCGACGATCGCTTCGGGATGGGCGTCGAGCAGGCGCCGCGCCCCGCCATCGCCGCTGAGGGCGGCGATTTCGCCAAAAAACCGCCGGTCCCAGAGCATCGGGTTGCCCCTGCGGCCCTCATGGACGGGCACCGCGATCAGCCGCCCTGCGTTAGGGTCGTAGGCCGCGAGCAGCCGCTCGATCACTCGCGCCGTCACCAGCGGCATGTCGCCAAGGCAGACCAGTGCCGCCTGCGCCTCGTCCGGCAGCGCTTTGATCCCGGCGCGGAGGCTGGCGGCGAGCCCCTCGGCGTAATCGGCGGCGGGAACGAACGTGACCGGCCGCCCGGCGAGCGCCGCCTTGATCTCCTCGGCGCGGTGGCCGACGACGACGAGGATCGGCCGCGCCGGCGACGACAGGAGATTATCGACGACGCGCGCGATCATCGGCTTCGCCGTTCGATCGGGCAGCAAAAGCTTGTGATGCGGCGCCATGCGCGACGATTGCCCGGCGGCGAGCACAATCGCGGCGATCATCGGCCGGCGCGGCGCGGCGGTGGCGGGCGGCGGCACCGCCTTGGCGCGCGGCAGCGGGCGGGCGCTGATATCTTTCAGCAGGCCACCGACGCCAAGCCGCGTCACCGTCTCCGCCCCAACATCGAAGCCGGCGGCGAGACGGCGGAGCACGAAGTCGATGCCGTTTGGCTTCGGGCTGCCGGCGCAACCGGGAAGCACCAGGGCGGGCTTGTCGCCAATGCGGCCGACGCAGATGAGATTGCCGGGATCGACCGGCATGCCGAAATGGCGAATCTCGCCGCCCACCCGCACGATCGCCGCCGGCCCGACATCGCGGCGATCGACCACCGCCGAAGCCCCGGCGATCAGCAGCAGATCGGCATCCTGGGCGAGGAGCGCGCGCAGTTCCTCGGCGATTGCGGCTTCCTCGTGCCGGCAGCGGCGCGGCGGCAACAGGCCGCCGCCAAGCCCGGCAACCCGCGCCGCGGTCGCGGCGATGGTGTTTTGCGCAATGCTTTCCTTGAGTCCGGGCAATTCGGTGAGCACCAGCCCGACCTTAAGCGGGCGGAACGGGTGAACCGCGAGCATAGGCCCGGCGTCCCGCGCCAACGCTTCGACCTGGGCGAGTTTTTCTTCGGCAACCGCAAAGGGAATGATTTTTACCGTCGCCACCATGTCGCGCGGCGCAACCTCGGTCGCGTCCGGCAGGGTGCCCAGCGTCAGCGCCTCATCGACGGCGTTCAGCCGGTCGATGGCGTCACGATCGGCGGTGAAAAGCCCGTGGACATCGGCGCTGAGATTGACCCGGCCGGTGCCGGCGCGGCTAGCGACGATCCCCGGCGCCACGAGCGCTCGCGCAAGCCGGTTCGCCGCCTCGTTCTCGCCGACATCGCCGGGCTCAAGCCGGGCCGCGACCACCGATGCGTAGCCGGCCTCGCGCAAGGTCGCGACGGCCGCGGCATCGAGCATTGTGCCCTTTTTGATGACCCGGGCGGGCAGACGCAGCGTGTGTGCGAGAATTGCTCCCTCAGCCTCGCTCAGCGGCACACCGCCGAAAATCACGCCGCCACCTTTTGCCCCATGGCCGCGCCGCGCCGTACCGCGACGATTTCGGCGAGAATGGAGAGCGCGATCTCGGATGCCGTCACCGCTTCGATGGCGAGCCCGACCGGGCCGTGGATACGCGCGAGCGTGGCCTCGTCATGGCCGAGTTCGCGCAGGCGCTTGAGCCGTGCCGCGTGGGTTTTGCGTGAGCCCAGCGCGCCGATATAGAACGCCGGCGAGCGAAGCGCCGCGTCGAGCGCCGGGTCGTCGAGCTTGGGATCATGGGTCAGCGTCACCACAGCGCTTCTGGTGTCGGGCGCAAACGCCGCCATCGCCTCGTCCGGCCAGGCGGTGGTGATCTCGACGCCGGGAAAGCGCTCCTTGGTCGCGAACGCGCCGCGCGGGTCGATCACGGTGACGCCAAAGCCGAGCCCCGCCGCCATCGGCGCCAAAGCCTGCGCGATATGAACGGCGCCGACGATGGCAAGACGCGGCGGCGGGTTATAGACATGGAGGAACCAGCTTTCGCCGCCGAGCACCACCGGCCCTGAGACATCGTCTTTGAGCGCGCGCGCCGCTGCCTCGGCCAGGGCGGGCGGGGCAGCCGGATCGGGAAGCAGACGCTGCATGCCGTCGGGCAGGCGGGTTGCCAGAACCACCGGGCGCTTTGCCGCCCGCGCCGCTTGCACAGCGGCGAGCAGCGCCGGGGTCATGCCAGGGCCTCGACGAAGACTTTGACCTTGCCGCCGCAGGCGAGGCCAACTTCCCAGGCACGCTCGTGGGTTACGCCAAAATCGAGGAGGCGTGGCACCCCGCTCGTGATCGTCTCGCGCGCCGCTTCCGCGACCGCGCCTTCGATGCAGCCGCCACTCACCGAGCCCGCCATGCGGCCGCTGGCGGTGATCGCCATCTGGCTGCCCGCCGGGCGCGGCGAGGAGCCCCAGGTTTCGGTGACCGTCGCCAGCGCCACTTTTTCGCCGGCGGCGTGCCAGCTTGCGGCGATCGCCAGGATATCCTCCACCGGCTCGATCTGAGTGATTGGGTTCATTTTTACCTCACGAGGCCAAAGCCATGATCCGCTCGCGGGCGGGCGCCGGGCGGGACAAGAGGTCGATCAGCGCGCGCAGGCTCGCGAGATTATGCACCGGACGAAACTCATCGACATAGGGCAGCATCGCCCGCATACCTTGAGATTTGGGTTGAAAACCCTCCCAACGCAACAGCGGATTGAGCCAGATCAGCCGCCGGCAAGAGCGATGGAGGCGGTCCATGTTTTCGGCGAGCCCGATGGCGCCGTCACGGTCCAACCCATCGGTCACCAGCAGCACGATCGCCCCCTGCCCCAGCACGCGCCGCGCCCAGCGGCGGTTGAAGATGGCGAGCGCCTCGCCGATCCGCGTCCCGCCCGACCAATCCGGCACCACATGAGCGACCATCTGAAAGGCGACCTCGGCATCGCGGTAACGCAATTGCCGGGTGATGTTGGAAAGCCGCGTTCCGAACAAAAACACCTGCACGCGCTCGCGCGCATTGCTGACGGCGTGAAGAAAATGCAACAAAATCTGGGCATAGCGCGCCATTGATCCAGAAATGTCGCAGATCACGACGAGCGGCGGCGGGCGCTCGACGCGGCGCGCGCGGGCAAGCGAGAGGATTTCCCCGCCCTGGCGCAGGCTGGTCCGCAAGGTCGCGCGGAGATCGGTCTCGCTGCCCAGCGGGTCGGCGCGGCGGCGGCGGGTGCGGCGGGCATCGAGGGGGAGGACGAGGCGGCGGATTTCACGCTTGGCGAGCGCGATCTCCTCGGCCCCCATGGCCTCGAAATCCATCGCCTGCAGCCGCTCGGCGGCGTTCGCGGTGAGCACCGCATCGAGGCGGGGCGGCTCGTCCTTCGGCTCGGGCGCCTGATCACGCGGGCGGGCGAAGGCTTCGGCGACGCGGCGGGCCGCCGGCGCGGGTTTGCGCTCGATCTCCTTGCGCTTTTCCATCAGCGTCATGGCGAGCGCGTGGCGGGCGGCGGTGGCGTCACGCCAGAACAGCGCGAAAGCTTGGTCGAAAATCTCGCGGTGTTCGCGCCGATGCACCATCGTCGCCGCGAGCGCCGCTTTCGCCTCGGCCTTGGCGCCGAGATCGATCCGGGTCAGCGCTTCTGCCGCAGCCAGCGTCTCGGCCGGGCCGACCGGCAGGCCGGCGCGGCGGAGCAGGCGCGCGAACTCAGCGACGTTATCGACCAATCGGCCTGGCGGCGCCGCGCTCATCGCGTCGCCGCCGTATCCTTCGCCTCGGCCACCAGGCGGGCTGCCTCGGCGCCGCGAATCTTGCTGATATCATCTTGATATTTCAGCAAAACGCCTAGCGTTTCATCAACCGCGTCGGGGGTCAGTGCGTGCTGATCGAGGGTGCGGAGCGCGCTCGCCCAATCGATCGTCTCGGCAACCCCGGGGAGCTTGAACAATTCCTCGCCGCGCAGGCGCTGGACGAAGGCGACGACCTGGGCGGCGAGCAGCCCGGGCACCTCCGGCGCCTTGCGGGCGAGAATTTCCCGCTCGCGCGCGGCATTGGGGTAATCGACCCAATGATAGAGACAACGGCGGCGGATCGCGTCATGAACCTCGCGGGTGCGGTTCGAGGTGATGACGACCGGCGGCGGCGAACTCGCGCGGATGGTGCCGTATTCGGGCACGGTGATCTGAAAATCGGCGAGCAGTTCGAGCAAAAATGCCTCGAACGGTTCGTCCGCGCGATCCAGCTCGTCGATTAGCAGCACGGCGGGCGGCAAAGACGGGTCGATCGCCGAGAGCAGCGGCCGCTCGCGCAGGAATTCGCGGCCATAGATCGAGCGCGCGAGGAGATCGCGATCGGTCTCGCCCGACGCCTCGGCAAGGCGGATCGCCATCAATTGCCGGGCATGATCCCATTCATAGGCCGCCGCTTGGAGATCGAGCCCGTCATAGCATTGCAGCCGCACCAGCCGCCGCCCGAGCCCCTCGGCCAACACTTTGGCGATCTCGGTCTTGCCGGTGCCGGGCTCGCCTTCAAGGAACAGCGGCCGACCCATGACGAGGGCGAGATGGACAGTGGTTGCGAGATCGGCGTCGGCGACATAGCCACCGCGCGCCAAAAGCGCCATGGTCGCCGCGACATCGTGCGGCATGGCGGTGCGGGCGAGATCGGCCACTAGAGGAGAGATCCGAACAGAAGCAGAAGGATTGCCAAGAAAATGACGCCGCCGATCCAGGCGACCAAGGGCAGCCCCATGGCCTCGCGCGGCAGCGCTGGTGCGGGCGCCGCCGCGGCCGCTTCGGGGGTTTCTGCGGTTTCCGGCGGTGTCAGATGGGCGGTGAAACGGTTAAAAAACTGATCGGCCATGGATTTCGCGGTCGCATCGATCAGCCGCGCGCCGAGCTGCGCGATCTTGCCGCCGACCTGGGCATTGACCTCATAACGGAGCAGCGTCGCATCGCCATCGGGTTCGAGACGCACCTTGGCGCCGCCCTTGGCGAAGCCGGCGACACCCCCCTGCCCTTCGCCGCCGATGGTATAGCCGTTCGGCGGATCGATATCGGAAAGCTGCACCTTGCCGGTGAAACGCGCCGCGATCGGGCCGATCTTCACCGATGCCGTCGCCTTCATCTCGGTCTCAGAGGTTTTTTCCAGGCTCTCGCAGCCCGGAATGGCGGCTTTCAGCACCTCCGGATCATTGAGCGCCGCCCAAACCGTCTCGCGTGAGGCGGGGATGCGCCGCTCGCCCGTCATATCCATTGGGTTTTGTCCATCACGTTGGTCACGTTCGTCACTTTCATCGCAGTGTCATCCGGCCGGTGCATCGGCCCGGTTGCGCGGCGCAAACGTTACTTGCACCCTCTCCACCATGCAACCGCCACCCCTCCTCGAAGCCCTGCCATTCGCCGGGCTGCTGCTTTCGATCGCGCTGTTGCCGATGCTGGCGCCGCGATTCTGGCATCGCCGGCTCGGTGCGATCGCCGTGTTCTGGAGCTTGGTTTTTCTCCTTATCCTCGCCGTCCATGACGGGCTGGGCGCGGCTTTCGCCGAAGGCTGGTCGGCGTTGCTCACCGAGTATCTGCCATTCGTCAGCGTGCTGCTCGCGCTTTATGCGACAACCGGCGGCATTTTGATCCGCGGCGGTCCTGGCGGCACGCCGGCGAGCAACACCGTCTGGCTCGCCGCCGGCACCCTGCTCGCCGGGGTCATCGGCACCACCGGCGCGTCGATGGTGCTGATCCGCCCCTTGCTGCGCGCCAATGCGCACCGGGCGCAGAAGATCCATATCGTGATCGCCCTCATTCTGCTCATCGGCAATGCCGGTGGCGCCTTGTCACCGCTCGGCGATCCGCCGCTTTATCTCGGCTTCCTCCAGGGCGTGCCGTTTTTCTGGCCGCTCCGCCATCTCGCTTTGCCGCTCTTGTTTTTTGCCACCCCGGTGCTTGCCGGGTTCTACCTTCTCGATCGGCGCTCGGCGCGGGCCGCGCCGCCGCCCGAGCCGCGCGGGCGGCTCCGGCTTCGCGGGCGCTGGCATCTCGTGTTGATCGCGCTCATCAATCTCGCCGTCCTAGGGCAAGCGATCTGGCATCCGGGCACCGTGCGGCTGTTCGGCGCTGCGATCGGCGGCGAGCGGCTGGCGGCCAGTCTGCTATTCCTCGCGCTCGCCGGGCTTGCCTCCGCGATCACGCCGCTTGCCGTGCGCGAGGCCAATCTCTTCGAATGGGCGCCGCTCGTCGAGATCGCGAAATTGTTCCCCGCGATTTTCATCACCATTACGCCGGTGCTGGCGCTGCTCGCGACGCGGACGCAAACGCCGCTTTCCGCAACCGCCAATTTCTGGGGCAGCGGCCTCGCCTCGGCGTTTCTCGACAATGCGCCGACCTATCTGATCTTTTTCCGCCAAGCGGGTGGCGAGGGCCTGCCGCCCGATGACGCGCTCCGCGCCATCAGCGCCGGCGCGGTGCTGTTCGGCGGGCTCACTTATATCGGCAACGCGCCGAATATGATGATCCGCACCGTCGCCGCCCAGCGCGGGATCAGGATGCCGCGGTTCTTCGGCTATACCGGGCTTGCCGCCCTCGCTCTCGCACCGGCGCTCGGGCTCGTCTGGGCGGTGTTTTTCCGCTGAGCGTCGCGAGCGGGTGCGCGGTCGGGGCAGGGGTCACCCCCTGCCCTTCTTTCCCACTCAGGGATGGATATAAACGTAGCCCATGCCTTGCAGGCGCGCGAGTTCGGCAACGCCGCTCGGCACCAGATCCCCTTCCTTCACGCCATAAAGCGTATGCCAGTCGATATGGCGCTCAGCGAGGGTTCTGCCGCAGATCAGGAATTTCACCCCATCGGCCTTGAGGGCGTCGATGCGTTTGGCGAGATCGGCGTCCTGGTTCGCGAGCTGGAACAGGATCAGCCCGTCGCCGTGATCGACCACCCGCACCTCGATATGATCCTTGCCCACCGCGTTGACGTGGTTGCGAATATTGGTGAGCAGCTTGCGGAAATAGGCGGCATTGTCGGGCGTGCCGCCGTCATTGTGATAGACGACCTTTTGATCCTTGTAATAGCCGGGCGGCGGCGTCAGCTGCGCGTGCCCCTGGCCGGTCGCAAGGACGAGGCCGAACGCCGCGAGCACGAGGCCGAGGGCGAGCGGACGAAGCTGGGAAAAAATCTGTCGCAAGGCGTTTCTCCTTTGTCATCGGTTTATCCCGATAGCGGCAACAAGACACGGAAAGCCGCTGATATCAAACGAAAGGTTTCACTTGGATCAATCACTTTATTCGATTGATCGCCGCAACCTCATCGGGCCGTTCATATCCAGCCGGCGGCGCGGCCGGCGCGCATGAGAAGATAGACCCCGACCACCAGCACGATCGCCGCAAAAACCCGGCGCAAAGCGGAGCGCCGCGCCGCGAGATGGCGCGCAAGGAGAAGGCCGAGCAGGCCGCCGCCGACGCCACCGGCGATGAATTCGGCCGCGACCCCCCAGGCGACGAGGCCGGAGAGCGCGTAATTCACCGCCGCCGTCAGGCCGAAACTGCCAACCGAGAGCAAGGACGAGCCGACTGCCTCGATCATGCTGAGATTGGTCGCGAACAAAAGGCCGGGGACGATGAGGAAGCCGCCGCCGATGCCAAAAAACCCGGACAACAGGCCAACGCCGAGCGCCGTCGCAACAAGCCGCGGCAGTTCATGGGCGAGCGGGCGGGGCTGCGCCTCGGCCGGCGCCGCCCGCTGATCGCGGAGCGCGAGCACGCCGACCACCAGCATTAAAAGCGCGAATAGCGCCAGCAACCGCTCGCCATCGAAAGCCTTGCCGAGGGTCGAGCCGAGCGCCGCGCCGAGCGCGCCCACCAGCGCGAAAATGGCAGCGCGGCGCCAGCGCACATGGCCGGCGCGGGCGTGGCTCACGAGATTGGCGAAGGCATTGACCGCGACCGCCAAGGCCCCGGTGCCGATCGCCTGATGCGGCGGCAGACCGACGACGGCGAGCAGCAAGGGGGTCGCGAGAATCGAGCCGCCGCCGCCGATCAGCCCGAGCACGAAGCCGACCACGGCGCCGCACAGGACCGCGAGCGCCGGTTCGGGGCCGAGCACGCGCGATCAGGCTTTTTTAGCGCCGTGCCCGAGTCGGGCGCTATGATGATCGACAGCCGCGCGAAGATCGAAACCGTGTGTGCTTGCCGCGGCGCAGGCTTCATCCACGGTCATTTTCCCCGATTGCACCTGATGCAGCGCCCACAGCAGCGCCGAGCGCGTGCCCGAGCGGCAATGTGCATGCACCGGTCCCGACGCGCTTTCCAGCACTTCGCCGAAACGTTTCACCGCCTCGGCCGGGATCTCGGCGGTGGTGATCGGGATGTGGTGATAGTCGAGCCCGTGTTTGGCTGCGAGCTTGGCGGCCTCGGCCGCCGGTATCTGCCCGGGATCCTCGTTGTCGGGGCGGTTGTTGATCACCGCCCGCACCCCGGACGCCGCCAGATGCGCGTAATCCTCGGGGGCGATCTGGGCTGAGACGCTTAATTTGTGGTGGATTTTCTTCGCTTGCACGAAACCGCTCCTTTGGATTTTGGCATCATATCACTCGGCAATGTGGCGCGCAGGCCGGCAAAGGTCAAAGGCCTGGTTTCGCCGGAACGTGATGTTAAATTCCCGTAAAATACCCATCTCCCTGCTTGCTTTGTGGCGGCGGCGCGCCAAAACCTAGGACGACGCCAATTTTTAGGAGCGCTTACGATGTCCGGAACCGTAAATGGGGCCAATCTGATCATTCCCTATGACAATCAGGGCGATTCGGTCACGATCCCGTTTACCAGCGCCAATTCGGCGAATTACGTCAATCAGACCTTCGTCTCGCCGATTGAGAATTTTTCCTCGACGCAGCAATCGGATTTCATTGACAATCCAAATGAGATTGCCCTTGGCCTGCCCAATCCGTCCGAGCCAACGGCGCTTTTTGCCGATTTTCAAACGCCCGGCCTCTCGACGCTCGATCTCTCCACCCAGAACGTCTATGCCGTGGTGAATGCGAGCACGGTGCCGGTAACGATCAACGATTCCGACCCTTCGCTGCAATACATCGTCAACTCCAACGCCGGCACAACGTTGAGTGTCAACGGGGCGACTGGCGAGGCGGCTTTCGCCGGCGGCGATAATCTGGTGCAGACCGGCACGACCGGCATCGAAGGCTGGTATTTCGATTTCGAGGGCGGCGTGAACACTATCGTTGCCGCCGATGGCAACAACACCATCACCGGCAGCGCCCAATCCAATCTCATGTTCCTCGGCTCGGGTCAAAACATCATCTATTCGGAAGGCGCCGATACCATCGTCGGCACCAGCGTCGCGGGCAGCGCCGGCGCCGAGACGGTGCAAGCGATCGGCAACGCGCTCGCGTTCGGCAATAGCTCGGCCCTCACCTTCATCAATGGCTCGCCGAGCAATTCCAGCCTCCCTGGCGGCACCGGCACGGTGGTTGGCGGCTCTGGTGCGCTCAGCGTGTTCGGCGCGACCGGCAATGTCACCGCGTTTGGCGGCACCAGCAGCAATGAAGAACTGGTCGGCGGCACCGGCGGCAACAATGCGCTCGTCGCGCAAAGCGCCGATGACATCGTTTATGGCGAGGGGTCTGGCAATATCATCGTCGCCGGGCCGAACGCCACCGCGAGTACGCTGGTCGGGAGCGCGAGCGGCACCAGCTATATGTTCGGCAATCAAAACGCGACCGGTAATCTCTTCGGCGGGGCAACGAACGCCACTGACGCCACCAACTGGGTCATTCCCGTTGCCGGCAGCAACACCATCATCGGCGGCAATAGCGATACCGATACGAGCTATATTTTCGCCGGTTCCGGCAATAACACCATCTATGGCAGCGCCGGAATCGATTACGTCCAGGTTGGAAGCGGCACCAGCACGATTTACGATTCGAGCGGCTACACGCTAATCGGCTTCGTCAATGGCCAATCCGGCGGCACGGTCGATATCAACGGCTTCAATCCGGCGAATGCGGGGTTGGTGTTGAACGGCTATGCGAGCGGCACGGCGACCAATGCCGTCGCCAGCGCGACGGTCGCCAATGGGTCAACGTCTTTCACCCTTCCCGATCACACACAGGTGACCTTGGTCGGTTATACCGGCCTTACCCACGCGGCTTTCGTGTAAAAGTTTTTTGGTTCTTTTTTTATAAAAAAGAACCATGCTTTGCCTTTCTATGTTTTTTCCCCTTGCGGCACGAACTGCAGGGCGGCGCCGTTCATGCAGTAGCGAAGGCCGGTCGGCGCCGGGCCGTCTTCGAAGACGTGGCCGAGATGGCCGCCGCAGCGCGCGCAGTGGGTTTCGGTCCGAGTCATGAATAGGCTGCGGTCCTCGCGGACGCCGACGGCGTTTTCGGCGATCGGGGCGAAGAAGCTTGGCCAGCCGGTGCCGCTCTCGTATTTCGCCGCCGAGGAAAAAAGTGGCGCGCCGCAGCCAGCGCAGAGGAAGGTGCCGGGGCGCTTTTCGGCGTTTAGCGGGCTGGTGCCGGCGCGCTCGGTCGCGTGTTCGCGCAAGACCGCGTATTGCGCCGGGCTCAGAGCGGCACGCCAGGCTTCCGGCGATTTCTCGACCGGGAATTTTTCGGCCACGGTCTTTGCGGTGGCAAACGGATTTTTCATCGCCTCACCTCCTGGTCTGGGATTCCCCGCAGCTTACTCCGAAAACACTGCCGCGAGGAGGGCCGCGAAGGCCCGCGCGCGGTGGCTCGCGTCATGTTTGCGGGCTGGCGCCATTTCGCCATAGGTCTCGTGCTCGCCAAGGGGGATGAACATCGGATCATAGCCGAAGCCGTTGGCACCGCGCGGCGGCCAAACGGCATGGCCCTCGACGCGGCCGAGAAAAGTCGCGGTCTCGCCATCCGGCCAGGCGAGCGCCAGCGCGCAGGAAAACCACGCTCGCCGGTCCTCGGCCGCGCCCAGCTGGCGGTTGATCTCGGCCATGGCGGCGGCAAAATTTTTCTCTGGCCCAGCCCAACGCGCCGAGTGAACGCCGGGCGCGCCACCCAGGGCCGCGAGCGAGAAGCCCGAATCATCGGCCAGAGCCGGCAAACCGCTCGCGAAAGCCGCCGCTTGCGCCTTGAGCCGGGCGTTGCCGGTGAAATCTGGCGCGGTCTCCTCGGGCTCGGGAAGCCCCAAATCGCCGGCGGACACCAAATCGACGCGCGGCGTTCCGTCCGGCGCACGCAGCAAGGCGGCGATCTCGACGAGCTTGCCTTGGTTGTGGCTCGCAAGCACGAGACGGGCACCAGGTGCGAGGTGACGGGCCATCAGCCGAGCACGGCGCGCTGGCGGGCGAACAATTCCGCCGTGCCCGCACGGGCGAGGTTGAGAAGGGCTGTCAGCTCAGCCTCCGAAAACGGCTTTCCCTCGGCGGTCGCCTGCACCTCGACGAGACCACCCTGATCGGTGAGGACGAAATTGGCGTCGGCCTCGGCGGTCGAGTCCTCGGCATAATCGAGATCGAGCACCGGCTCGCCGGCGACGATGCCGCAGGATACCGCCGCGACCTGGCCAAGGAGCGGCGACGCCTTGATCACACGCAGGCGCTCGAGATGGCGCAGCGCCAGCGCCAGCGCGACATAGCCGCCGGTGATCGCAGCACAACGGGTGCCGCCATCGGCGTTGAGGACGTCGCAATCGATGGTGATCGTCATCTCACCGAGGACCGCGCGATCGACAACGGCGCGAAGCGCGCGGCCGATCAAGCGCTGGATCTCCTGGGTGCGGCCGGATTGCTTGCCGCGCGCCGCCTCACGGTCGCCACGGGTGTGGGTCGCGCGCGGCAGCATGCCGTATTCCGCCGTCACCCAGCCCTGGCCGCTGCCGCGGAGAAAACCCGGCACCCGGCCTTCGACGCTGGCGGCGCACAAAACCTCGGTTCCGCCGACGCGAATGAGACAGGAGCCCTCGGCGTGGCGGGCGAAGCCGGGCTCGAGCGAGACTGGCCGCAAGGCGTTCGCAGGCCGCGCGGTGCGCGGTGCGGCGGAATGAGGCTCGGCGTTCATGATCGGTCTTTCAAAATGGTGCTCATGGGCGCGGGTTATAACCTCCGCCGGCGGAATCTCCATCCTGCTGTTCCAAGCGCGACACCGCCCGTTCGCAAAGACGGCAGTAAGAGCGAACGCTATGGGGCATCGCGCCAGGGAGAACGATCTTGCCAATGGTCAAGCTCGGTTTGCGCCCAGGTGACGGTTTTGTCAGTGTGACAGAGCGTGCAAGGATTAGGCGTGCCAAGCGCCTCTGTGACCGCAGGCGGAATGAACCGAAATGTGTGCGCATGCACCATGATCGCATCGCCCAGTTGGCGCTCGATCGCCGGCATGTGACAGGCGGTGCAGGCGCTGCCCGCGCTATCGGGGCGATGATGCGTGTGGGCTGAGATCGTCTCCGCATGGGGACCATTCTGGGTATTCGCGCCATGGCAGGAAAGGCACAAATCATTGCCCTTGGCGCGCAGCATCGATGGGTTGTCGCTGCCGTGCGGATCATGACAGGAAAAGCACGTCACGCCGCGCCGGTACATCAAGCTTTGGACGAAATCGTTGCCCTGCATGCGATTTTTATGCGCCGTGCCATCGGCAAAAAAATAAAAATCAGTGACGCCAGGATGGCGCCGTTCCAGCCGCCAGACATCGGCGAGCCGTTTGCCCACCGTAAAACCGACCGGCCAGTCATAATACTGCCCGGCGATCGGATTATCGCGCGGGCGTCCCTGCGAGTGACATTGGATGCACGTATCGTCGGCGGCGAAGGCATCGAGCCGCGCCGGGTTGATGATCGTCTCGCGCCTAGGGTCGGCAAGATGGCGGCTGCCAGGTCCATGACAACGCTCGCAGCCGACATTCCATTCGGTGACCGTATGGGTCTGAATATCGTAATTCACCGAATGACAACCATCGCAGAGTGGCCCGGTTGGCCGCTTGAAATTGTCCGGCGGATAAAGCGTCGCCCACCAATCCTCATCTTCGGCAACGAAATATTTCAGCCAACGCTGGTGGACGATGTCCCACTGCACCGGCAGGACATAATAATCATCACCGATTTTCTTGAAAAAGCGCTGCTTCCAGCGGCTGCCATAGACCAGATCGGCATCCCCGAGGGCAGGTTTCATCACCGCCGGAGCGGAGGCGAGATCGGCGATGACGGCACTGGGCGATGCGCGCGGATCGCTCACGACATGCGCCATGCGGGTCTTGTTCCAGCGCGCGAAGATATCGCGATGGCACGATGCGCAAGCGGCGGAGCCCACATAATGCGGAGGTTCGGTGGCCGCCGCCTTGGCTTTTGCGACAGTCTGCGCCGCCACGGTACGCGGCAAAATCGCCGTCACCGGCAGATGGCGGATGAATAAAATGGTCTGCCAAATCGCCGGCTCCGGCAAATCCCACGCCGGCATGCCGGTGTAGCGAATGCCGTTGCGGATATGATAAAACAGCTCGCCATCACTTTGCGCCGCGATGGACGGGCCGCCAAGAGGCGGAACGGGAGGATATTCGCCTCTCCCGATGGTGTTTGCACCGCTACCATCATAGGCATGGCAGATCGCGCAGTGGCGCTGAAAAATCTGCGCCCCCGCGGTGATATTCTCCGCGGTTGCCGGCAGTGGGTTGGCCCGCAGCGCCTCTTTCGCGGGCACGCTCGCGCGCAAAAGCCACGATGCGATGGCGATTTCGGAGGCGGGCGGCACTGAACGCGCGGAGGAGAACCCGGGCAGGATGAGCCGATCCACGCCCCACCCGGCGAGCACGAGCAAAATGCCGGCAAGGGCGGCGACGATGATGGTCCGGCGAAATCGGGCGACGATCCTTCCCATCCAAATCTTTCCCGGGAGGCTCTCCTCCGCCACGGATCAGGGGCAACTGTTGGGTTATCCCAACCTTGAAGCGCGCGCCGCGCGTGGTCAATTCTGGCCCATGGCCTGGCCCAAAAGCGCCGGGGAGGCGGAAGACGCGCCAAACCCGCGGCATTCGCTCTTGCGTCTTCGACGCTTACGGCACGATTTTCGACTTCGCCTCGCCGGCGCTGCCTGCGCCCCGTGTTTGAGGTCTATCAGGGCGAGGCGGCGGGACTGATATAGGCGCGGGTCTCGTTGGGGAGCGGCACGCCCTCTTTGAGATGCGCGGCCACCCGCTCTGGCCCGGCATTATAGGCGGCGAGCATGTTCTTTTCCCCCACCGCGTCGCGCATCTCCCGGAGATAAGCGGCGCCGGCGAAGATATTGTCACGCGGGTTGAAGGGGTCGGCGCCGAACCCGTATTGCCGCCGGAGCTTGGCATAGGTCGCCGGCATGAGCTGCATCAGCCCGCGCGCGCCGGTCGTCGAAACCGCTCGCACCCTGCCGCGTGATTCCTTCTTGATGACCGTGCGGATAATTTGTTGCGGAATGCCGAACCGCGCTGAAGCCTGCTCGATATAGGGGCCCCACGGATCACCGGGCGGGCCGGGCGCGGGGTAGCCATCATAGAGGCGAAGCCCGGTGGTGGGCACCGGCGCCCGGCTTGCGCAGGCAGCGAGCAGCCCGAGCAAAGCAAGGAACGTGACCGCCCGCAACACCGGCAACAGGGGCCGGATCATCCACTCCTCCCACGTGACACTCAAAGCGATAGCCGATCCCAAGCGGCGCGTGAGGACATAATCATGTGACGGCTTATCCCACCGGGCGCAGACCGGCGCGAAAACGCGCGGCGAGGCGCGCGTAATGCACCGCCGTCCGGTCCCAGAGGGCGCGTTCCTCAGCATCCATGACCCGCTTCAGCCGCGCTGGCGACCCGGCCCAAAGCTCCATCGGGCCGATGCGTTTTCCCGGGGCAAGCAGCCCACCGGCGGCAAGCATCCCGCCGGCCTCGATCACCGCGCCGTCCAGCACCGTCGCGCCCATGCCGACAAAGGCGCGGGGTTCCAGGGTGCAGGCGTGGATGATGGCGGCATGGCCGATCGAAACGTCGTCGCCGATCAGGGTCGCGAACGGCGTGCCGTTGGCCTCACCGCTATTGACATGGATGATGGTGCCGTCCTGGATATTGCAACGCGCACCGATGCGGATGGCGTTGTCGTCGCCGCGCAGCACGCAGTGGAACCAGACGCTCGAGTGCGGCCCGATTTCGACGTCGCCGATGATCACGGCGCTGGGCGCGATCCAGGCTTCGGGGTGAATGCGCGGGGTGACGCCGTCGAGGCTGTAGATCACCCCCTGCTCGTCTTTATTTGCCAGAAAATCAGCGCACATGACCGAGTTCCTTCTCCGTCGTGGCAGCGGTAGCGAGGCCGAGCATCAGCCGCGCATTCTCGACCGCCGACCCCGAAGCCCCTTTGCCGAGATTATCGAGCCGCGCGACCAAAACCGCTTGGCGATGCCCCTCATGGGCAAAAACCATCAGCTCCATGCGATCGCTGTCCGCCAGGGTTTCGGCGGCGATTTTTTCGCCTGCCGCCTCCGGCACTGTGATCAGCGCCGCCCCGCGGTAATGCGCGGCAAGAGCCGCACGAAGATCGCCGCCCGCCGGCCGCCCGGGCAGTTCGTCGAGAAAGAGCGGGATCGAGACCAGCATGCCTTGGCGGAAATGCCCGACCGAGGGGACGAAAATCGGCCGGCGCGTAAGCCCCGCATAGCGCAGGATTTCCGGCACGTGCTTGTGTTCGAGCCCAAGGGCGTAAAGCGCGAAGGCGGGGCCGCCGGCCGCCTCATGGGCTTCGATCATCGTCCGGCCGCCGCCGGAGTAGCCGGAAACGGCGTTGATCGTAAGAGGTTGATCGGGCGCGATCAGCCCGGCCGCGATGAGCGGGCGCAGCAGGGCAATGGCGCCGGTCGCATAGCAGCCGGGATTGGCGACACGGGGCGCCTCGGCGATCGCGCGCGCCTGCCCGCCGGTGAGTTCGGGAAAGCCATAGACCCAGCCGGGCGCGATGCGATGCGCGGTGCTGGCATCGAGGAGGCGCGGCGCGCTCGCCCCGAGCCCCTCGGCCAGCGCCACCGCCTCGCGCGCGGCGGCGTCGGGGAGACAGAGAATGACGAGATCGGCCGCCGCCATCGCCGCTTGCCGCGCGGATAGGCTTTTGCGTTCGCGCTCCGGGAGATGGAGCAGCGTGATCCCCGCGAGCGCTTCCAGCCGGGCGCGGATGCCAAGACCCGTGGTTCCCGCCTCGCCATCGATGAAAACGGTTTTGCTGGCCATCATCTCGCCCATCATGATTATCCCGATCACCGCCATCGAAGGCCGAAGCAGCGGGGAAGGCAAGCCCAAACCGGAGAAAAGTTTTTTTGCTTCTTTTTCTTCAGAAAAAGAAGGTTCTTATTTCAACTTTCGTTGTTTCTTTCTAATCGACTGAAAAATAAGAAAAGCACCAACGATCAGCATTGGCAGGCTGAGCAACTGCCCCATCGTCAGGCCACCGGCGAGAAAGCCGAGAAACGCATCCGGGGCGCGGAAGAGTTCGCCGAACATGCGCGCGATGGCGTAGCCGGCAAGGAAAACGCCACTCAACAGACCAAACCGCGCCCGCACCTGTACCCGGCGGGAGAGAAAAAACAGCACAAGAAAAAGCACCACCCCCTCGAGTAGCGCCTGATAAAGCTGGCTCGGATGGCGTGGCTCGGGTCCGGCTTGGGGAAAAATCATCGCCCAGGGCAGCCATGCCGGCGCCGGCCGCCCCCAGAGTTCGCCGTTGATGAAATTGGCGATCCGCCCGAAGCCGAGCCCGATCGGCGCGCAGACGGCGAGCCGGTCGGCGAAGCCGAGCAAGTTGATGGCGTGGCGGCGGGCGAACCAGATGGTTGCGAGGACAACGCCGAGCATCCCGCCGTGAAAACTCATCCCGCCGTGCCAGACCTCGAGGATACTGAGCGGATGGGAGAAATACGCGGACGGCTGATAGAACAAGACATAGCCGAGCCGCCCGCCAAGGACGACGCCAAGCGTTGCCCAGCTCAGAAAATCATCGACCTGTTCGGGTGTCGCAACAGATGGGGCGAGCCCGACGAGGCGGCGCATCAGCCGCCAGCCGATGACGAGGCCGAGAATATAGGCGAGCGCATACCAGCGGATCGCGAAGGGCCCGAAATGCAGCATCACCGGGTCGAAACCGGGATAGAGCAGAACCGGGATCATCGATAGGGATCGGGGGCGCGGAGAAAGTCCTTCACATAACGCGAGACCCCGGCCTCCAGCGTGGTGAATGGGGCGGTGTAGCCTGCCTTGCGCAGCCGATCCATCCGCGCTTCGGTAAAAGACTGATATTGGCCGCGCAACGCCTCGGGCATGGCGATGAACTCGATCTCATCGGGCGCGCCCCAGGCGGCGGCGACCGCGGCGGCGAGTTCGCGATAGCTGCGCGCAACGCCAGTGCCGAGATTAAAGAGCCCGTTCACCTCAGGGTGGGCACCGAGCCAGAGCATGACCTCGACGACGTCCCCCACCCAGATGAAATCGCGTTTCTGCTCGCCGTCCTTGATCCCCTCCCGGTCGGCGCGGAACAGGCGCGGCTTCTGCCCGGCGGCGATCTCGTCGGATTTTACTTTGACGACCGAGACCATCCCGCCCTTGTGATATTCATTCGGGCCATAGACGTTGAAGAATTTCAGCCCCACCCATTGTGGCGGGCGCGGCCGGCCGGCCTCGACTTCGCCCGCGACCCAGAGATCGAAGGCATGCTTGCTCCAGCCGTAGAGGTTGAGCGGGCGAAGGCGCCGGAGGGCCGCAAGATCGAGCGCGTCGTCGAACCCCTCGCTGCCATCGCCATAGGTCGCCGCCGAGGAGGCATAAACGAGACGTACGCCGCGCGCCGCACACCACACCCAGAGGCGCTGCGACAGCGCGACGTTGGTCTCCCAGACGAGATCGCCGTCCGTGACCGTGGTCGCGCTGATCGCGCCGAGATGAAAAACCATCTCGAGCGGCGGATGGCGCGCGAGAAACTCGTCCAATCCCTCGGGGGGGATGATTTGCACCGGCGGATGGGCGCGGAGATTGCGCCATTTGCCCCCGTGCCGCAGCCGGTCGACGATTACGGTTTCGGCGCCTTGCTTGGCCAGCGCCGCCTGCAGATGAGAGCCGATGAACCCTGCGCCGCCCGTGACGAGAATCATGGGGAGGGTTATAAGGAGATCAGCGGGGCGGCGGAAGCCGTCTCCGCCGGTGAAGGAGTATCGTGCGATGAATGAGCGTCCACGCCTGTTCGATGACCTTGCCGGGATCGCCGGCGGCGCGCTTTCGGCGGTGGTTGGCCTGCGCGACGAAGCCGAATCGCTAGCTCGAGCCAAGGTGGAGGCCATCGTCCGCCGGCTCGATCTCGTGCAACACGAGGAGATCGCAGCGATCGGCGAGATGGCCGCCAATGCCCGCGCCGGCCAGGAGGAAATGGCGGCGACGCTGGCCGCGGCGCTTGCTCGCCTCGCCGCCCTCGAGCACCGAGTCGCGGCGCTAGAGGCGAATGCCAACGCCGCCGAAAGCGACAGTTAGCGCCAAAGAACGGGAATTGCTTGCAGCCCGTGCCACCCTCGCTTTAGGGTGGTTGCGCAGAGACCCGGGGGGCGCGTGACCGCCGCCCCCTTCCGACCCGGCCTTCCTTGTGATGGGAGACCTCGCCATGACCGCTCTCTCCCCCCCTTCCGAACAGACCCGTTCCGCCAACCCGCTCGATACGCTGGAACAGATCGCGAGCGCCAATGACTGGGCGTTCGATCGCCGCAGCGAATCGGAAATGGCCGCCGAGGCACCGGGCAAATGGTGTGATTACGGGCTCTATTTCAGTTGGTCGCACGAAATCAGCGCGATGCACTTCACCTGCGCGTTCGACCTCAAAGTCCCCGAGCGCCGGCGCGGCGCGCTCTATGAGCTGCTGGCGCTCGCCAATGAGCGGCTCTGGATCGGCCATTTCGGTCTCGACCCCGATGATGGGATGCCGCTCTTCCGCCATGCCATGCTGCTCCGTGGCACCCAGGGCGCCTCGGCCGAAAGCCTAGAAGATATGGTGGATATCGCGCTGACCGAGTGCGAGCGCTTCTTCCCCGCCTTCCAATTCACCCTCTGGGGCGGCAAAAGCCCGGCGGACGCGTTGCAAGCGGCGATGCTGGACTGCGTGGGCGAGGCGTGAGCGGCTCTCTCCCGCAGTTGCTGCTCGTCGGCTGCGGCAGGATGGGCGGGGCCTTGCTCGCCGGCTGGCATGAGGCCGGGCTCAGCGAGGTATTGGTCGTCGATCCGGCGCGGCCGGACATTGCCCCGCCGGCCCGCGTGGTGGCCGAGGCCGCCGATATCCCCGCCGATTTCGCCCCTGCCGCCGTCATTCTCGCGGTGAAGCCCCAGCAAGCGGCGACAACCCTTCCTGCTTACGCCCGCTTTGCCGGGCGCGCGGTGTTTCTCTCGATCATGGCCGGGCGCGGCATCGCCGGCATGCGTCGGCTGCTCGGGGCGCAGGCAGCGATCGTTCGCGCCATGCCCAACACCCCGGCGGCGATTGGCGAAGGGATCAGCGCTGCCTGCGCCGGCGACGAGGTTGATGCCGCGGCGCGCGCGCTTTGCGAGCGGCTGCTCGCTGCCGTCGGCGAGGTCGTCTGGGTCGAGCGGGAGGGCGATCTCGATGCCGTCACCGCGGTTTCCGGCTCTGGCCCGGCCTATGTCTTCCTGCTCGCCGAATGGCTGGAACGCGCCGCCATCGCCGAAGGGTTGGCGCCCCCCCTCGCCCGGCGCTTGGCGCGGCGGACGGTCGCCGGGGCCGGCGCGCTGCTCGCGGCAAGCGGGGAGGATGCGCAGAGCCTGCGTGAGGCCGTTACCAGCAAAGGTGGCACCACCGAAGCCGCACTCGCGATTTTGATGGCGCCTGGGGCGCTGCCGCAGCTTCTGCCCAAAGCCGTCGCCGCCGCCGCCGCCCGCTCCCGCGAGCTGGCGGAGTAAATCAGGTTAAGAGAAAAGAGGTTCTTTTTTGAAAAAAGAACCAAAAAACTTTTTCCGATGGCCTCGGTGGCGCGGCGCGCTCACGCGTGAATGAATGGGCAGCCGCCTTCGGCGAGCGGGCGGAAGGCTTGGTCGCCGGGCGTGGTCGCGACCAATGTGTAATAATCCCATGGCGCCTTGCTTTCGGCGGGGGCTTTGACACGAAAAAGATAGGCGGGATTGAGATTGCGGCCATCCTCGCGGATATGCCCGCTGCCATAGGCGTCGTCCTCCCAGGGCGTCGCTTTCATGCGCGCAACCGTCGCGCGGCCATCTTGCTTTGCGGCGTCGATCCCCATCGCCGCGGCCACCTTGAGATAATGCATGGTCGCCGAATAGCAGCCCGCCTGCTCGAAGTTCGGCTTCGCGCCGGCCGGCATTTTCGGCTGCACGCGGGCGCTGAAGGCGCGGGTTTTGTCGTTCAGATCCCAGTAAAACGGCTCGGTGAGCAAGGTTCCCTGCGCCACCGCGAGACCGAGGGCATGAACGCCGGAAATGGTGAGCAATAGGCCGGCAACCTGCATCGATTGCGTCAGGCCAAACTCATGCGCCTGCTTGATGCAATTCACGGTGTCATCACCGGCATTGGCAAGGCCGAGCACTTTCGCACCCGAAGCCTGCGCCTTGAGCATCAGCGAGGAAAAATCGGTAGTGCCAGGGAACGGATAGGCCGAGGCGCCAAGTACCGTGCCGCCTGCTGCCTTGACGACCGCGCTGGTCTGATCCTGAAGATTATGGCCGAAGACGTAATCGGCGGTAAGAAAATACCAGCTCGTGCCGCCGGCTTTCACCGTCGCCCCGCCGGTCGATTTGGCGAGCATATAGGTGTCATAGGCCCAATGGATGGTGTTGGGGCTGCATTGCTTGCCGGTCAGCTCGGCGGTGCCGCCGCCGCTATTGATATAGACGCGGTTTTTCTCGCGGCAAATATTGGCGACCGCGAGCGCGACCGAGGAGGTTGGCACATCGAGGATCATGTCGATGTTTTCGCGATCACACCATTGCCGCGCGATGGTGGCGCCGACATCAGGGTTGTTGCGATGATCGGCGGTCAGCACCTCGACCGCGAATCCCTTGCCGGGGACACCAAAATCCTCCAGCGCTTGGTTGACGCAGGCAACCGAGCCGGGGCCGCTGACATCGCGATAGGGGCCAGACATGTCGTTCATCACGCCGATGCGCAGCACCGGCCCCGCCGCAGCGGCGCGGCGCGCCAGCGCGCCGGCGAACGAGGCACCGATCAGGGTCGAGCCGAGCATGCGGCGGCGTGTGATGGCCACGTGGTTTTCCTTTTCTTCCGGCGGGGCCAGCAAGCATGGAGGCGGGGGCAAACCCTGTCAACGTGGTGGCGCGGCCCAGGTTTCGGCTTATCCTCCTCGGCTATCCTCCCCCTGGGCGGAAGGCGTGGCGGGCGCTAAACCGGGGAGGAAAACCGCCCAAGGGAGAAAGCGCCGTGTCCGATCATGCCCCCCACCCTACCAGCATCGCCGTGCCTGCCGCGCGCTTGCAGGCCTATGTCGCCGAGATTTTCGCCGCCGCCGGCTGCGAGGCCGAGGAAGCGGCGCGGATCGGGCGTTATCTGGTTTCGGCCAATCTCGCCGGGCACGACAGCCACGGTGTCATCCGAGTGCCGCGCTATGTCGCGTGGCTCAAGGAGGGCGCGGTGCGCGCCGGGCAAAGCCTCACCATCGTTCAGGAAACGCCGAGCCATGCCGTCGTCGATGGCAATTGCGGGTTTGGCCAAACCGTCGGGCCGCTCGCCGTCGATCTCGGCATCGTGAAGGCGAAAGCAACCGGCCTTGCCGCGATCGCGCTGCGCCGGGCGGGGCATCTCGGGCGCATCGGCGATTGGGGCGAGCGTGCCGCCGAAGCCGGGCTCCTCTCGCTCCATTTCGTCAATGTCGCCGGCGGCGAATTGACCGCGCCGTTCGGCGGCGTCTCGCGGCGCTTCGCGACCAACCCGATCTGCATCACCGTGCCGCGCGCCCGCGGCGTATCGCTGGTGCTCGATTTCGCGACCTCGCGCGTCGCCGAGGGCAAGGTGCTGGTCGCCTCGCAAGGCGGCAAGAAAGTGCCCGACGATTCGCTGATTGGCCCCGATGGCACGATTTCCGGCGACCCGCGTCTCCTCTATGGCGAGATCGAGGGCACGCATCTGCGCGACGCGACCAAGGGCAAGGGCGCGCTTCGCACATTCGGTGAGCATAAGGGCTCGGGGTTGGCCTTCATGTGCGAACTTCTTGCCGGCTGCCTCACGGGTGGCGCAACGTCGGGGCCGATGCCGGAGGGGCCGCGGCGGATCACCAATGGCATGCTCTCGCTCTATATCGATCCCGGCCATTTCGCCGGCGCCGGCTTCGCGCGCGCGGTCGAGGACTATGCCGCTTACGTGAAAGCCGCACAGCCAGCGAGCCCGGGCGGCGAAGTGCTGCTCCCTGGCGAGCCGGAAACCCGCACGCGGGAAGCGCGCCTTGCCGCCGGTATCCCACTTTCGCGGGAAACCTGGGCGGCGATCGGCGCGACGGCGGCCGAACTCAAGGTTCCGCCGCCTTCGCTTTGACCGGTCAGGACAGGAGTGGGTCGAGAAAAGCGGCGATCGCGGCGAGAAACCCCTCCGGGTCATCGGCGTGAAGCCAGTGCCCGGCCTGTTTCAAGGTCACGACGCGGGCATGGGGAAAGAACGCGCGGATCGCCGGGCGGTATTCCGAGCGAACGTAATCCGACCGCCCGCCGGTGAGAAACAGCGTCGGCCCGGCATAGGTCGCGCCAAGGGGGGCCTCCCAGGATTCGATCGCCGGCATTGCCGCCGCGATCTCGGCAAGACCGAGCCGCCATGACGGCGCGGCGCCAAAGCGGAGACTATGGAGCAGGAATTGGCGGAGCGGCGCCGAAGGCACCGCCTCGGCGAGTGCCGCCTCGGCGGCGGCGCGGGTGAGCGCGGGCGACAGCGGCAATGCCCGCATCGCTGCGACATAAGCGCGATGGCCGTGGCTCGGATAGGGGACCGGGGCGATATCGCAGACGGCAAGCCGGCTCACCGCCGCCGGCGCCGCGAGCGCGAGGCGCATCGCGACCTTGCCGCCCATCGAATGCCCAACCACCGCCGCCGGCAACGCGCCGAGCGCCGTCAGCGTTTCGCGCACATCCTCGGCGAGCGTCGCGTAATCCATCCCGGCGGCGCGCGGGCTTTCGCCATGATTGCGCAAATCGAGCGCGAGCACGCGAAAGTGCGCGGCGAGCCGGCGCTGGATGGTCGCAAAATTGCGCGCCGAGCCGAACAGCCCGTGCAGGATGGCAACCGTCGGCCCGGCGCCGGCTTCGATCACATGCAAACGCATCAGCGCCTCCCCCCCCTCCCCGGCCAGACCGCGACCAAAACCCCGCCCAAGATCAGCGCGGCACCACTCGCGAGATCGGCGTCCAGTTTTTCACCAAGAAAGGCCGCCGAGAGCAGAAGCCCGACCGCTGGTGTCGCGAGAAACCCGACCGAGGCGACGACCGAGGGCAACGTCATCGCCGCTTGCATCACGCACCAGGTGCCGATCGGCCCGCCGATCAGGCCGATGAAGCCGAGGGCCGCGAGCCCGGCCGATGTCCAGCGCCCGACCCCGCCATGCGCCATCGCCAGCGGCAGAAGCAGGGCTGAGGCGATCGCGAAACACCACGGCAGCAAAGCAAACATCGAGCTTTGCGGCGGATAGCGCCGCACCGCGATGATCGCGAGCGACCATGATCCGGCCGCGCCGAGTAAAAACAGGTTGCCTGCGAGAACCCCGGCGTGATGCCAATCGAACGCCCAGGGGCCGACGAGGACGATGATCCCGGCGAGCCCGATCAGGGTCGCGAGCCAACGGCGCGGCGGAATCGTCTCGTGCAGCACGAGAAGCGAAAGGGGCACGACGAAAATCGTCGTGGTGTTGGAAAGGATCGCAGTGCGCCCGGCCGGGACATAGGCGATGGCGGCATGGGCGAGGGCGAAGAAACCGGCGATCTGCAAGACGCCGACCGCAAGCAGCGCCGGCAGATCGGCACGCAGCGGCCAACGCAGGCGTCCGAGCGCGCCAAGCAGCACGAACGCCGCCAAGCCCGAAAGCGCCGCCCGCCCGAGCCCGAACCAGAGCGGTGCCGCCCCGGCATTGATCGCGACCTTGGTCACCGGCCACGCACCACCCAAAAGTACCACCGCGCCCGCGAGTTGCGCGATCCCCGCCGGGGAAATCTCTCCGGCGCGCCCGCCACACGTCATCCTCGGCGCCTTCAGGCGCCGACGCGGAGCATGATCTTGCCGATATGAGCACTCGTCTCCATCAAGGCGTGCGCGGCCCTTACCTCACCGAGCGGAAACACCGCATGGATCACCGGCCCGGCGCGTCCGGCCTCGAGCAGCGGCCAGACCGTCTCGTGCAACGCCTTGGCGATCGCCGCCTTTTCCTCCGACGAGCGCGGCCGCATGGTCGAGCCGGTGATGGTGAGGCGTTTGGTCATGACGTGGGTGAGATCGAATTTTTCCACTTTCGGGCCGCCGAGAAAAGCGATCAGCACCAGCCGCCCACCCTTGGCGAGGGAACGCAGATTGGCCGCGGCATAGGGCCCGCCGACCATGTCGAGCACGACATCGACGCCAGCGCCATCGGTCAGGCGGGCGATTTCGGCGGCGAAATCCTGGGTGCGGTAATTGATCGCGGCCGCCGCCCCGAAGCGAAGGCAGGCGGCACATTTCTCATCGGTTCCGGCAGTGGCGTAGGCGGTCGCGCCAAAGGCGGCCGCGAGCTGGATCGCCGTCACCCCGATGCCGCTGGTGCCGCCATGGATCAGCACCCGCTCGCCCGGCTGGAGACGGCCAAGCTGAAAAAGATTAGCCCAGACGGTGAAATAGGTCTCGGGCAAGGCGCCGGCGCGGATCGCGTCATAGCCGGATGGCCAGGGAAGACACTGCCCCTCGGGCACGGCGCAATATTCCGCATACCCACCGCCATTGGCGAGTGCCGCAACGCGATCGCCGATCCTCCAGCGCCCTGCCCCCGCGCCGAGGCCAACCACTTCGCCCGCAACCTCTAGGCCGAGAATCGGGCTCGCATTCGGCGGCGGCGGATAAAGGCCGCGACGCTGCTGGATATCGGGGCGGTTGACGCCGGCGGCGGCAACCCGGATCAGCACCTCGCCGGCGCTTGGGTCCGGCCGCGGCCCGGTCGCGAGATGCATCACCTCCGGCCCGCCGGCGCCTTCGGTTGCGATATGCTGCATGGTTGTTGGAAGTGTCATCGTCGTTCTCCAGCCTCTGTCGCCAGAGGGTAGAGGGATGCTGCGGGCGGCGTCCAGCCCCGCCGCCCGCATGGGAGACCGCGCCCTGGCTCAGGAGCCGTTGCCCTCGATGATCTCCCCAAAGCGCTCCCAGGTCTTGCCGTTCCAGCGCGAGAGCTGCAACTGACGCAGCGGATGGTAATTGGTCGGGCTGGTGTTGACCGTAATCCCCGGGAGCAGCACCGGAATTTCGAGCGCGTGAATATTGGTCGCCTGCTTCATCACGTTCTCGCGTGAGAGATCGTTGCCGCATTCCTTGAGGACATGGGCGAGCGTCATCGCGACGGCATAGCCATAGGTATAATTGCCATCGGTCTTGTCGGCGCCGGGCATGTATTTGTCCATGAAGGCGAGCCAGTCCTTCATCCCCTGATCGTTGGCCCAAGCAGGATCGGTGCTGTCTTTGAGATAGCCGCCGGTGATGATGCCGACCGCTTTTTCGACCCCCGCCGGCTTCAGCACGGCACCCACCGAGATCGAGACATTGGTGAGAAACTCGGTCGGATGCCAGTTGATGTCATAGACTTTGCGCACAATTTGCGCCGCGAATTTCGGGGTCGCGAAAATCATCAACGTGTCAGCGCCGGACGCTTGCAGCGTCACCACCTGCTGGTCGGTGGTGGGGTCGGTGACCTCGTAGGAAATATCCTTCACCACCATCTTCGCGTATTTGTCGCCGAAAATGTCTTTCACTCCGTTGACGTAATCCTTGCCGAAATCATCGTTCTGATAAATGATCGCAACCTTGGCGTCGGGCTTCGTTTTCAAAACGTATTTGGCGTAGATTTGTGCCTCCACCCGATAGCTCGGCTGATAGCCGATGGTCCACGGGAAATGCTGGTAATCGCCCCATTTGTCAGCCCCTGAGGCGACGAAAAGCTGCGGCACTTTCTTCATATTGAGATATTTCTGCACCGCCGTTTGGGTCGGCGTGCCGAGCCCGTTGAACATGAAGGCAACGCCCTCCTGCTCGACCAGCATGCGCGTCTGCTCGACGGTTTTTGGCGGGCTGTAGCCATCATCAACCGACATCAGGTTGATCTTGCGGCCATTGATCCCGCCTTGGTCATTAATCATCTTGAAATAGGCAACTTCCGCCCGGCCATCGGCGCCATAGGCCGAGGCTGGGCCGCTATAGGGCATGGTGCCGCCGATCTTGATCTCGGTGGCGGTGACGCCCGGCATATCGCCGGCGCGCGTTGCCCCGGCGGCAAACCCGATCGCAAGCAGGAAAGCAGCGAATATGAGGTGTTTCATGACGTTTCTCCCTGGTGTGTTGGCGCGCGCCGCAGGCCCATCACGCGGCGCGCGAGCCCGGCAAAACCCGCCGGCAGAAGATAGAGGAAAGCGATCAGGATGATCCCGTAAATCGCACCGGGCGCGGCTTTCGAGATTTTGTCGGCGAAGTTCGGGATGAAGACAATGAAGATCGCGCCGAAGACTGCACCGAGAAGCGAGGTGATGCCGCCTACCACGAGGCCGACGAACAGCGTGATCGAGACGAAAACCGAAAAACTGTCGGGGGCGACGAATTGCACCGCGATCGCGCCGAGCGCGCCGGCGATGCCGGTATACATGGCGCTCACCGCGAAGGTGCGGGTCTTGAGTAGCGCGAGATCGACCCCCATCGCCTCAGCGGCCAGCGCATGATCGCGCACGGCGCGCATCGCAAGCCCGATCCGCCCGCGCAAAAGATTGCGCGCGAGCAGAAACAGCACCGCCGCCACCGCGAGCGTGAACAGATAAAGCCATTGATCCTGGCTGAGCTTCAAGCCGAACGGCGGATCCGGCTTGCCGATCACGATGCCCTGGACACCGCCGGTCCAAGCCTCGAGCGCCTTGTATTTCAGCAGTTGCGGCACCGCGATCGCGAGCGCAAAGGTCGCGAGCGCGAGATAGAGCCCGCCGAGCCGCAGCGCCGGAAAACCGAAAGCAAAGCCGAAGCCGGCGCAAATGAGCGCCGCGATCGGCAGCGTCGCCCAATAGGGCACGTCGAAATTCGCCATCAGAATCGCCGCGGTATAGGCGCCGACGGCATAGAACGCGCCATGGCCGAGCGAGATCTGGCCGGTATAGCCGGTCAGCATGTCAAGCCCGAGAATGGCGATCGCGTAGGCCGCCACCATGGTCAATTGAAACAGCCGATAATCGCTGAGCAGAAAGGCGGGTGTCGCGGCCAGCACGAGAATGACGGGAATGAAAAAATCTGATCTTTGCGTCACGGTCATTGCTACACCCGGCTGACGATGGCGCGGCCGAAAAGCCCCGCCGGTTTGAGAATGAGAACCGCGAGAATAATGATCAGCGCGAGCGTGAGCTTGAGTTCGGGGCCGACCAGATAGGCGCCCGCGAGATTTTCGATGACGCCCACCGCGAAGCCGCCGATCACCGCGCCGAGGGGATTATCGATCCCGCCGAGGAGTGCTCCGGCAAAGGCGTATAACAAAATGCCGGACATCATGCTGGGATCGAGAAAAACGATTGGCGCGACCATCATCCCGGCAATCGCCCCAATCGCCGCAGCAAGCCCCCAGCCAAGCGCCAGCATCCAGCCGACCTGTATCCCAACCAGCCGGCTCGAGGCCGGATTGAAGGCCGCGGCGCGCATCGCGAGACCGAGTTTCGTGAAGCGGAAAAACCCGTAGACCAATGCGAGCACGACGAGCGTCACCAGCGTTGCGCCGACCTCGTGTGGTGAGGCCCAGCCGCCGAGCGCGTGGCTGGTTTCGGGAAAGGGGCTCGGAAAAGCTTTCACCGAATAGGAAAAAATCCATCCCGTGACGCTATTGAAAATCAGCAGCAGGCCAATGAAAACGCCGACCGAGGACAACACCGGCGCCTGCGCCATCGGGCGCATCAGGACGCGTTCGATGACGACGCCGATCGCGAACGAAATCACGACGGTGAGCAAAAACGCAAGCCAGTAAGAAAGTCCACCATCGATCAGAGTGAGGGCGATATAGGTGGAAAAAGTCGCCATCTCGCCTTGCGCGAAATTCACGTGATGCGTCGCCTGATAGATCATCACCAGCGCGAGAGCGACGCTGGCATAGATGCCGCCGGTCGCAACGCCCGAGAGGATTTGGTGCAACAAGGCCTGCATCCGGCGCGCCCCTTCGCTAATAGCCGAGATAAGAGTGGCGGATCGCCGCGTTTTCGCGCATCTCCACGGCACTGCCCGAGAGCATGATCCGCCCGGTTTCCAGCAGATAAGCATGATCGGCAAGCGCCAGCGCGAGATTGGCGTTCTGCTCGACGATCAGCATGCTCATGCGTTCTTCCCGGTTGATCCGGCCAAGAATGGCAAACATCTCGGCGACGATCAGCGGCGCGAGACCAAACGAGGGCTCGTCGAGCAAAAGCAATTTCGGACGCAAGAGCAGCGCCCGCGCGATCGCCAGCATCTGCTGCTCGCCGCCCGAAAGCGTGCCCGCCTGCTGGCGCAAGCGCTCGCGGAGCTTGGGGAAATAGCCGAACATGCGCTCGATGTCGCCGCCGACCGTGCGATCGCGGCGGCTGATCGCGCCGAGCCGGAGATTTTCCTCGACCGTGAGTTCGAGAAACGTCCCGCGCCCGTCTGGGACATGGGCGATCCCACGCCGCGCGATCGCTTCCGTCGCACGCCCCGCGATCGCGTCACCATCAAAGACGATATCGCCGCGCACACGCACCATGCCCGAAATGGCGCGCAGCGTCGTCGTCTTGCCGGCGCCATTGGCCCCGAGCAGTGCCGTGACCCCGCCCGAGGCAACGGCGAAATCGATTCCATGCAGCACTTCGGTCTCGCCATAGAAAGCGTGAAGAGCGGTGACTTCAAGCAGCGCTGGCATCGGCGCCGTCTCCGAGATAGGCGCGGATCACCCGCGGTTCGCGGCGCACCTCGTCCGGCGTGCCGTCGGCGATCTTGCTACCGAATTCCAGCGCAACCACCTTGTCTGAAATGCGCATGACCAGATTCATGTGGTGTTCGACGAGAAGGATGGTGAGCGCGAAGCGATCGCGAATCTCCTGCAAGAGATCGGCGAGGGCCGCGACCTCGTCGTGATTGAGGCCGCCGGCTGGCTCGTCGAGCAAAAGCAGTTTCGGGGCGCCGATCAAAGCGCGCGCCAGCTCGACCCGCTTTTGCGTCCCGAACGGCAAGCCGGCGACCGGACTATCGGCGACGGCGGCGAGATCGAGGCGATCGAGAAGGTCATCGAGCCGCACCGCCGCCGCCCGCGCCTCGCGTGCAACCCTCGGCAGCGCGAGCGCATTCGCAAGAAAACCGGAGCGGCCGAGGTGATGGGCGCCGACCAGGATGTTCTCGCGCACCGTCATGCTGCGGAACAGGGCGACATTCTGAAAGGTGCGGCCGATGCCAAGCCCGGCGAGCCGCGCACGCGCAACCGCGGCGAGATCATGGCCGTCGAAGGTGATCCTGCCGGCGCCGTAGCGATAAATCCCGCTGATACAGTTGAAAAGCGTGGTTTTGCCGGACCCGTTCGGCCCGATCAGGCCACAGATCTGGCCGCGCCCGACCTCGAACGACACGCCGGCCAGCGCTTGCACGCCGCCGAAGCGCACCCTCACCCCCTCGACCCGCAGCAAAAGCGCCGCCGCTGCGGCGGCAGTCAGGCGTGGGACGGCATCCGTCTCCGCTTCTCCTCGCACGAAACCCCCTGTTGACGCTGGGCTTGCCGCCCCGCTTACCGCCGAGCTTAGACGCCCGCCGTCACCCGCTGCAAGCGGCGTTCTGCGCCCGCGCCCAATGCCGGCGCGGCATCAGCCGAGCACGAGCCCGGCACCGTG
Organism: Acidibrevibacterium sp.; assembly: GCF_049965395.1. Classification (NCBI taxonomy): domain Bacteria; kingdom Pseudomonadati; phylum Pseudomonadota; class Alphaproteobacteria; order Acetobacterales; family Acetobacteraceae; genus Acidibrevibacterium; species Acidibrevibacterium sp. Next base: position 95,532 of record NZ_JBMFWJ010000002.1, on the reverse strand, counting down.
ACGAAGAACGGCTTCGGCGGCGTCGGTGAACCGGCCGGTCTCGTCATGGAGCACGAGGCCGGGGAGAATCTGCTCGCCACCGGTGGCCCCTTTGCGTGCCTGGAGCAGCATCAGCCGCGCCGGACGCCCGGCGCGCGGCCAAAGCGGCAGCACACGGGCGGCGCCCAGGCCAGCGGCGGCAGCAGCAGCAAGCGCGCGCCCGAGCTGTGCCGCGGGCAGGATGAGCGTCACGCTGCCGCGCCGCCGCAGCCGCGCCGCGAGCGCCACGACCCACCGCGCCGGCAGATCCGCCGCCGCGATCTTCGCCGCCCGCCGCGAGGGGTGCGGCGATGGGGTGCCGGCACCGTCATGCCAGGGCGGGTTCGCGCAGACGTGATCGAAACTCTCCCCGGCGATGGGCGGGGCGGTGATATCCCCGGCGAGGATCGCAAGCCGCGCCGCCCAGCCATTGGCGGCGATATTGCGGGCGGCCAGCGCCGCCAACGCCGGATCGCGCTCGATGCCGCACCCGCTGATCCCGGGCAGCCGGGCGGCAAGGCAAAGCAGCGCCGCCCCGGCGCCGCAGCCGGCTTCGAGCACGCGCTCTTGCGCCCGCGCCGGCACCGCCGCGGCGAGCAGAACCGGCTCGATGCCGCTCCGGAAGCCATCGCGCGGCTGGCTATAGACGACCCGCCCGCCGAGCAGAAATCCGTTTGTTTCCGGCGCCTCGCTCACCCCTCGCCGGCCTCGGCGAGAATCCGCCGGGCGCGCTCGGCATCGATGTCGGCAACCATCAGGCGGCGGGGAATGGCACCGATGCTGCCCTCGATCGCGCTGGCATGGGCATCGAGAAGCCGCGTCTCGATGCCGGCATCGGCGAGGAGAACTTGGAGGAAACTCAGCCGCACGGCGTCGTTGGAGCGGGCGATGATTTGCATTCCGCGATTCCTTGACCCTCTTTCCAGCGCGCCGATATCGTGCGAGAGAGCGCCATGCAACCGAGCGGAGCCCCTTCCCTCGCAACTTTTGGCCCTCGCAACTTTTGGCCAGGAGAGGTTTTTGGCCACGATGTCCTCCTTACCCGACGCGCCTTTGCCCAACCGTCCCGGCGAGGCCGCGTTGAACACACTCGCGGCCTTGGTGCAAGATGATCTCGAGGCCTGCAACCGCACCATCGTCGCGCGCATGGAGAGCCCGGTCGCGCTGATCCCGACGCTCGCCGCCCATATCGTCGCCGCCGGTGGCAAGCGGTTGCGCCCGCTGCTTACCCTGGCCTCGGCGCGGCTTTGCGGCTATGGCGCGGCGCGCGGCGAAACCCGCCATGTGCAGCTCGCCGCCTGCGTCGAATTCATCCACACCGCGACGCTTTTGCATGATGACGTCGTCGATGAAAGCGCGCTCCGTCGCGGGCTTGCCAGCGCCAACGCGGTGTTCGGCAACAAGGCTTCGGTGCTGGTCGGGGATTTCCTGTTCGCGCGTGCCTTTCAGCTCATGGTCGAGGATGGTTCGCTTTCGGTGCTCGCCATTCTCTCGCAAGCGGCGGCCACCATCGCCGAGGGCGAGGTGCTCCAGCTCATCACCCAGAATGACCTCGCAACCGACGAGGCCCGCTATCTCGACGTGATTCGCGGCAAGACCGCGGCCCTCTTCGCCGCCGCCTGCCAGGTCGGCGCGGTGGTCGCCGGGCGCGAGGCCTCTATCGAGGCGGCGCTCGCGCGCTATGGCATCAATCTCGGCATTGCTTTTCAGCTCGTCGATGACGCGCTCGATTACGCCGCCGATCAGGCCGCGCTCGGCAAGACCGTCGGCGATGACTTCCGCGAAGGGAAAACGACGCTGCCGGTGCTGCTCGCCTATCATGCCGGCGACGCTGCCGAACGCGCCTTCTGGGAGCGCACGATTGCGCAAAACGAACAGACGCCAGAGGATCTGCCGCAGGCGGTCGCCCTCATCGAGCGCCATCATGGAATCGAGGCAACGCTCGCGCGCGCCGAGCGTTTCGCGCACGAGGCGCAAGCGGCGCTCGGCTGCTTTCCGCCCTCGCCGCTCCGCCACGCACTGCACGAGGCCGCGGACTACACGCTTCATCGCGCCCGGTGAGCGGCGGATGGCTGACGCTGCCACCTTCCCCGTATCGCCCTTCAGTGTCGCCGTCTTCTGCGGCTCGCGCCCCGGCCACCACCCCGATTACATGGCGGCGGCGGCAACCCTCGGGCGTGGCCTTGCGCAAGCCGGCCTGCGGCTGGTGTTCGGCGGCGGCAAAGTCGGTCTGATGGGCGCTTTGGCGGACGCGGCGCTTGCCGCCGGTGGCGCGGTGATCGGCGTCATCCCCGATTTCCTGACGCGGCTCGAACTCGCCCACCGCGATGTCAGCGAGCTGGTGATCACCACCAGCATGCATGCGCGCAAGCAATTGATGTTCGATCTCGCCGATGCCTTCGTGGTGCTCCCCGGCGGGCTCGGAACCCTCGACGAGACGGTGGAAATCCTCACCTGGCGCCAGCTTGGCCTGCACGCCAAGCCGGTTCTGCTGTGTGATATCGAGGGCTCGGCCGCCCCGCTCCGGGCGATGATCGAAAGCGCCGTTGCCGCGGGTTTCGCGCCGGAAGCGGCCCTCACGTTTTTCGAGCCGCTCGCCGGCACCGCCGCGATACTGGCGCGGCTCCGCGAACTCGCGAGCGCACCCGGCGCGGCGCGATGACCCCGTTCGGGGCGCGGCTTCGCGAATTGCGCGCGGCGCGTGGCATGACGCTCACTGCGCTGGCCGCTCGCCTTGCGGTCTCGCCTGCCTATCTTTCGGCGCTCGAACACGGCAAGCGCGGCACGCCGAGCCGCGGCCTGGTCCATCAAATCTGCGAGGTTTTCGATCTGATCTGGGACGACGCCGAGGCGCTGGCCAAACTTGCGCGGCTCTCGCGGCCGCGCCCGCGCCTTGACACCGCCGGCCTCAGCCCGGCGCAGACGGCACTCGCCAACCGCTTCGCCGATACCCTCCCGCATCTGTCGCCGGCCACCATCGCCACCATCACCGCCCTGATCGACGCCACGCCTCCCGCCCGGCCACGGCGCCGGCGCGGGTGATGGCTCGGTTGCGCGTGACGCTCTTTGCGCGCGAAACAATGGCAGGCATGCTGCGGTGATGGCCGATCGGAGCGCGCTCGCCGAAACCATGCCGCAAGCCGGGCCGTCGCGCGTCCGTCTTACTGCGATGATCGTCGCTTCGGCGCTCTTCATGCAGAACCTCGACTCGACGGTGATCGCAACCGCATTGCCGGCGATGGCGCGGGCCTTCGGTGCCGATCCCGTGCATATGAGCGCGGCATTGACCTCCTATCTTCTCAGCCTCGCGGTGTTCATCCCCGCCAGCGGCTGGATGGCCGACCGCTTCGGCGCCCGCACGGTGTTCCGCGCTGCGATCGCCGTCTTCACCGTCGGCTCGGCCCTTTGCGGCCAGGCAAACGGACTGGGCTTCCTGATCGCCGCCCGCATCCTCCAAGGCGCCGGCGGCGCGATGATGGTGCCGGTCGGGCGGCTTTTGCTGCTCCGGACGGTCGCGAAATCGGAGCTGGTCGCGGCGATGGCGTGGCTCACCGTGCCGGCGATGATCGGCCCGGTGATCGGCCCGCCACTCGGCGGTTTGATGGTGAGCTATGCCTCTTGGCGCTGGATTTTTTATATCAACGTGCCGATCGGCATTATCGGCATGGTTTTGGCCAGTCTCTTCATTGCCGATGTGCGCGAGGAAACGCCCGAGAAATTCGACGGCATCGGCCTACTCCTCAGCGGGATTTGCCTCGCCGCCATCATGGCCGGGCTCGAGAGTCTCGGGCGCGGCCTGATTTCGGCGAGCGCCTCGCTCGCGTTGATCTTCGCCGGCGCCGGCGCCGGTCTTCTCTATCTCCGCCATGCGCGGCGCACTCCGCGCCCGGTGCTCGATCTCTCGCTGTTTGCGATTCCAAGTTTCGGGCTTTCGGTTGCCAGCGGCACGCTGTTTCGGATCGGCGTCGGCGCGGTGCCGTTTCTATTGCCGCTGATGATCCAGATCGGCTTCGGCCGCTCGGCCGCGGCGAGCGGCGGTATCACGTTCGCCGCCGCCGCCGGCGCGCTGGTGATGAAGCCCGCAACCCAAGGGGCGCTGCGGCGTTTCGGCTTTCGCGCAACCCTGATCTGGAATGGCGTGCTCGCCGTGGTTTTTCTCGGCGCGACCGCAGCCCTTCGCCCCGGCTGGCCGCTGGCCGCGATCTATGCGCTGCTCCTCCTCGGCGGTCTCTTCCGCTCGCTGCAATTCACCGCGTATAATACCCTCGCTTATGCCGATATTCCGCGCTCGCGGATGAGTGCGGCGACCAGCCTCTACTCCACCATTCAGCAATTATCGCTCACCTTTGGTGTTGCGTTCGGGGCGGCGATATTGGAGATCGGTCGGGCCGTCGGCGGGCACGAGGCGCCAACACTCGGCGATTTTTCCTGGGCCTTTCTCGCCGTTGCCGCGGCCTCCGGCCTCGGCCTGATCTTCGCCGCCCGCCTCGCGCCTGATGTCGGGGCGGAAATGAGCGGGCATGGCTCTGGCGGGCGAGGAAAAGCGTGATAAATGAAAAATTGTTCTTTTTTGAAAAAAAAGAACCAAAAAACTTTTGTCCCGTGGCACCGCTGGAACCGGGACTTTAGACGATGAAGGGAGAAAAGCCTGATGAAAGCCTTTCCGCTGCCAGAAGCCAACCCAGCCGAACTTGGTTTTGCCGCCGCCCCGCTCGCGCGGCTTGACGCGCTGATCACCCGCCACATCGCCGAAGGCCGCTATCCTGGCGCACAGATCGCCCTTGCCCGCCGCGGCAGGCTGGTGCTGTGCAAAACCTATGGCGACGCCAGCCTCGCGCCGAGCCGGCAAGCCGCGCGCGACGATACGCTCTGGCTGCTATTTTCCAACACCAAGATTCTCACCATGGCGGCGATCTGGAGCCTGATCGAGGAAGGCGCGATCTCTATCAATGACCCGGTTGCCGAGTATATTCCCGAGTTCGCCGCCCGCGGCAAAGGCGCGATCACCTTGTTTCAGCTCGCAACCCACCAAGCAGGCTTCCCCTCGGCCAATGTCTCACGTGAGGCCTGGGCCGATCACGCCCGGATGCGCGCCGATGTCTGCGATTTTTCGCTGGAATGGACGCCGGGCTCGCGCGTTCACTACCACGGCAGGAGCGCCCATTTCACCCTCGCGATGGTGATCGAGGCAGTGACGGGACGCGATTACCGCGACGAAATCCGTGACCGGGTGATCGCGCCGCTCGGCCTCGGCGACGAGCTTTTCGTCGGCGTGCCAGAGAAACATCACGGGCGCTGCGCCGATATCCATGGCCCCGAAGGCAGCGAGGTGCCGGGCGAAAACACCGCCGCCTTCCGCGCCGCCGGTCTGCCGGGAAGCGGCGGGTACGGCACCGCCCGCGCCATGGCGGCGTTTTACCAGATGATGCTCGGCGGCGGGCGGCTCAATGACGTGCGGCTGTTCTCACCTCGGCTGGTCGATTTCGTCACCCGCGACTTCACCGGCGACCGCGGCGATGACGGGATGGCCGGCATCAGCATGCATCGCGGCCTCGGCCCCCATTCGCGTGGCCTGCAACCGCTGATCCGCGGGCTTGGTAGCCTCGCCCACCCCGCTTGCTTCGGCCATGGCGGGGTCGGCAGCTCCTATTGCTGGGGCGATCCGGCGAGTGGCGTCTCCTTCGCCTATGTCACCAATTTCGTCGCCCCCGACCCCTGGCACTCGGCGCGGCTCGACCGTATCAGCAATCTCGTCCACGCCGCGATCGACTGAAACTATTGTTCGATCGAAAAGTATCTGTTCCTCTCACGCTGGCGTTGTGCTTCTATCGCGGAATAATCAACACGCGGCAACGGAGGAGGAAACATGTCGATCGGAAACCCGCGCATCTCCGGGGGGGTGGCCTTGGCTGCCCTGCTCGCCTTGGGCGCCAGTTGGGCCACTGGCGCCCGCGCTGATGAGGTCAACCGGGGCACGCTGTATGGCAATATGACCACAGCGACACAGGATCTTCTCAATCACGCCGGTCAGGACGCCAATAATTTTCTCATGACGAATGGGGATTACACGCAAAAGCGTTATTTCCCCAATCGTCAGATCAACACCATGAACGTACGCCATCTGCATCCGGCGTGGATTTTCCAAACCGAGGTCAAGGAGACTCAGGAAACCTCGCCGATCGTCGTCGACGGCGTGATGTACGTCACCACCGCCTTTGATCATGTCTACGCGCTCGATGCCCGCACCGGCACCGAACTCTGGCACTATAAGCAACCGCTCGGGCCGATCACCACCTATTGCTGCGGGCCAAATAACCGCGGCGTCGCCGTCTATGGCAACATGGTTTATCTCGCGACCCTCGATTCGAAACTCGTCGCCCTCGATGCGAAGACCGGCAAACTCGCCTGGCAGAGCGATATCGCCGACCCCGAACTCGGCTATAGCGAAACCATGGCGCCGACGGCCGTCGACGGCAAAATCCTCATCGGCACCAATGGCGGCGAATACGGCATCCGCGGCTTCGTCAAGGCGTTCGACGCCAAGACCGGGAAACTGATGTGGACCTTCAGCACCATCCCCGATAACACGGTCGGCGTTTGGGCGACCAAGGACGCGACCGGGCAGGATCTACATCGCGACATCGCCGCCGAGAAAGCGGCGCTCGCCAAACTCGGCGATCCCGCCAAGACGCTCGGCGGCGGCGTGTGGCAGAACCCCTCCGTCGATCTCGCCAACCGGCGAATCTATTTCGTGGTCGGCAATCCCTCGCCCGATCTCGACGGCGCGCCGCGTCCGGGTGATAATCTCTATACCGACAGTCTGGTCGCCCTTGATCTCGATACTGGCAAATATGTTTGCCATTTCCAATACGTCCCGCACGATGTTTGGGATCTCGACTCGACCAGCCCGACCGTTCTCGCCGACGCCAAAAATGAAACCGGCGCGACGGTGCCGGCGGTACTGCACGCCGGCAAAACCGGCTTCGTTTATGTCAACGACCGCAAGGATTGCCATCTGATCCGCTTCTCGGAAGCGATGGTGCCGCAGGAAAACATGTTCGCGCTGCCCACCCCCGGGGTTGGCACGCGCATGCTGCCGGGTGCCAATGGCGGCGTCGAATGGTCGCCGATGGCGGTCGATCCGACGCTCAACCTCGCCTACGCGATCAATCTCCATCAGCCGATGCACTACATGGTGAAATCGGCGGCCTATCCGGAAGGCAAACTTTGGCTCGGCGGCGCCTTCACCGTCATCCCGGAGGAGGAGCAGTGGGGCAACGTCACCGCGGTGGACTACAACACCGGTAAAATCCGCTGGCAGGTGAAGACCGCGCAGCCGATGATCGGCGGCATTCTGGCAACCGCTGGCGGCCTCGTCTTCACCGGCGAAAGCAACGGCTTCTTCAAGGCCTATGATTCGAGCAGCGGCGCCGAACTCTGGCGCTTCCAGGCCGGCGCCGGGGTGAATGCGCCGCCGAGCGGCTATACCGTCGAAGGCCGCGAATACATCGTCGTCGGCGCCGGCGGCAACGCTCAGGTCGACGCCAAGCGCGGCAACAACATCATCGCCTTCACCCTTGATTGATCTCTTGCCCTGACGATCAGGCGGGCGGGACCGGCAAGGGTCTCGCCCGTTTTTCTGTTAACGAAACGAGATGACTGTCGATGCCGACCTGGATCTTCGCGATTTTTTCTTTTCTTGCTGTCATTTCCACCGCCCACGCCGACGGTATCGCCGAGAAGGCGACGCTTTGCGCCTCCTGCCACGGCGAGAACGGCGTGCCGGTGGACCCAAAAGTACCAGTGATCTGGGGCCAGAACGCCGGCTATCTCTATATCGAATTGCGTGATTTCAAGCGCGGCGCGCGCGCGAGCGAGATGATGGCGCCGATGGTCGCCGATATGTCACGCGATGACATGATGGCGCTCGCCGAGTATTTCTCGAAAAAGCCGTGGCCCAACCTCGGCCAGAAGCCGGCCAGCGCGGCCATTGCCGAGCGCGCCGAGACCGTTGCCAATTCCGCCCAGTGTTCGCAATGCCATCTCGCCGGTTTTCTCGGCGCGAGTTCGGTGCCGCGTGTCTCGGACCAGAGTTTTGACTATCTCCTGGCGACGCTGGAGGCCTTCCGCTCCGGGGCCCGCGCCAATAACGCTTGGATGACCGACCTGATGAAAGCCTACTCCGGCGACGACATCAAAGCCCTCGCCACCTATCTCGCCGGGCTTTGAACCTTGGCGCCGCTATTTTTCTCTCGTCTCGGCCGCCGCCGGTAGCAATATCTTCACGCAATTGCCATTTTATTGTGGGTGCAAGATGCGTTAGCGGTTACCTGACATGAAAATCATCAGCTGGAATTTGCTGCGCCTGAAGGGCGCCTCCCTCGCCGATGTCGAGGCGCTGATCCGGCGCGAGCGGCCGGATGTCCTGCTGATGCAGGAGGCGACGGCGGCCATCGACCCGCTTCCGGATGAAATCGGTGGGTATTATGCCCGCACCCCGCTTCCCGAGCGCATCCATGGCCTTGCGGTCTGGAGCCGGGCGCCCCTGCCGCAGCCGCCGCGCCTGCTCTCGCTGCCCGCCGGCAGCATCGTCAAACGCATCAGCCAGATCATCGAGTTCGGTGATTTCGCCCTCGCCAATGTGCATCTCTCGCATGGCCAGGTCTTGAACCGCCGCCAGCTTCGCCGTATCGCCGCCGCGTTGCCGCCCGCGGCCGCTGTGCTCGGCGATTTCAACCTGATCGGGCCGGCCTGGCTGCCGGGATTCCGTGACGTCGGGCCACGCCAGCCGACCCATCGCGCCGGCGACGTGCTGCCGCTCCGCATCGATCGCTGCCTGGTCCGCGGCCTGATCGCTGCCGCCCCGGCGGTTTTGGGCCGGGGCGCTTCCGATCATCACCCGATCGTGATCCACCTCCACCGCGCCAGCGCTTTCGCCGCCGCGGCGTGAGATTTCCTTACAAATAGGGCAGCAAAAGCCTCGCCGCGGCATTGCGGAGGCGGATCGGCAGCGGACTGGCGGCGATCTCCTCGCTCGTGATGCGTGGCCCGCGGCACGCCGTCATGTGGGCGCCAAGGGTCGCCGCGAGATCGTCGTGGAAGACCTCCATGTTCAGCTCGAAATTGAGCCGGAAGCTGCGCATGTCCCAATTCGCACTGCCGATCAGGCACCAGACGCCATCCACCACCATCATTTTCGAGTGATCGAACGGCGCCGGGTTGCGCCAGATCCGCACCCCGTCGTCGAGTAAGGGCTTGATATTGGCAGCACTCGCCCAGTCCACCAGCCGGTGATTGCTCCGCGCCGGCACGACGATATCAACGCCAACCCCCCGCAGCGCCGCCAGCGCCAACGCCGTCACCAGCCGCTCGTCGGGGAGGAAATAAGGGGTCATGATGGCGATCGAGCGTTGTGCGCAGGCAATCGCCTGCAACACCAGCAGCTCGATCTTCTCAACATCCTCATCCGGGCCCGACGTCACCACCCGCGCCACCGCCTCGCCTCTCGCATCCGGCGTCGTGAACCAGGCCGGCCCCTCCAACTCCTCGCCGGTCGCGAACGCCCAATCATCGGCGAAGGCTTCGACGAGCTGCGCGAGAACGGGTCCGGCGACGGCGAAATGGGTATCGCGCACCGGGTGGCGCGGATGGCGGGCGACGAGGTTCTCTGCGCCGATATTCATGCCGCCGGTGAAACCGTGCCAGCCATCGATGAGCAGCATTTTCTTGTGGCTGCGCAAATTGAGAAACGGCATCCGCCATGGCAGCGGCGAGTGCAGGAACCGCGCGACCCGAACCCCGGCACGGCGCAGCCGACGATAGGCGGGAGAGATGAAATAGCCGCTGCCGACACCATCGAGCAGAACCCGGACAATGACCCGGCGCGCCCGCGCCGCGATCAGCGCCTCGATGATCGGCCCGCCCGCCTCATCGTCACGCAGGATATAGGTCGAAAGTGCGATCGAGTGGCGCGCCCCGGCGATCGCCGCCAGCATCGCCGGATAGGCCTCATCACCGTTCCGCAGCATCGTGATGGCATTGCCGGCAACCGTCGCGCGCCGGGTCAGGTGACGCGCGGCACGCTCCAGAGGCGCGAGATGATCCTCGCGCGGTGATCCCGCCGGCACATCGCGCGGGATCGCGCGCGGCCCATCGCGCAGCCCCCGCGCCCGCCGCTGCACGCGGTTGATGCCAAACACCAGGTAAACGACACCCCCCGGCAACGGCGAAAACCAGACGAGGCCGATCCAGCCGATCGCGGCGCCGACATCGCGCTTGGTGAGCAGGATATGAAGGCTGAGCGCGAGCGCGACGACGAGGCCGAGCGGCGCCAGGATCTGGGCGCGGATCAGCCCGAACAGCGCCGCGAGCCAATAGGCCTCGTCACCGAACATCGCGGCATGCCTCGAAAGATGCCATCAGTGGGGAAAGCGCTTCTTTTTTGAAAAAAGAAGCAAAAAACTTGTCCTTGGTCAGATGAGGTGTTCCGCGAAAAAGGCGAGGCTGCGATGGAGTGCGATCTCATTGGCGCGCGCATTGAAGCTCGCTCGCGCCTCACAGCCAAAACCATGTCCCGCGCCCTGATAGATATAGACGGGGATTTCGGGGTGGCGCGCCTTGATCGCCTCGACATCGGCGAGCGGAATGCCCTTGTCCTCGGCGCCGAAATGGAGTTGCACCGGGCAATGCGGCGTCTCCTCCCGCGCCGCCGCGATGCCGCCGCCATACCAGCCGATCGCGGCTTTGAAGGCGTGGCTCCGAGTGGCGCCGAGCCAGGCGATGGTGCCGCCCCAGCAATAGCCGATGATCCCGGTTGGGCGCGGCGCCAGCGCCGCCGCCGCGGCCTCGATGTCGCGCAACACCGCCGCCTCGTCGATCGGCGCGCGGAGGGCCAAGCCGCGCTGGACATCGGCCTCGCTGTAGCCGAGTTCGACGCCGCGCTCGACCCGGTCGAACAAAGCCGGCGAGACCACTCGATAGCCATAGCCAGCGAGTTCGTCGCACACACGCCGCATATGCGCATTCACGCCGAAAATCTCCTGCACCACCACAAGCCCGCGCGCCGCCTTGGCGTCCCCCGCGGAATAGGCCTGGAAATGGTGGCCGCAGGATGCGGTCAATTCGATCATTTCACCCATCATCGTCTCCTTCTGATTGTGATCGCCGCGCGGTCAGCCCTTGCGGGGTCAGCGGCGGGCCACCGGGCGCGTCAGTGTTCATGTTCGTTTCTCTCCCTCGCCTCGAAAAACACCAGGCTGTGCGCCCCCGGTTTCAGGCCGGCGAGAGGGCTTCCGGGGCGCTCGCTTGCCGCAGTACCTCGCCGGCGAGGTAGAGACTACCACATATGAGCACCCGCGCCGACGGGCCATCTTTGGGCAGGCGATGCAGCGCCTCGGCGACACTGCCGCCGGGACGGGCGCGGCCACCCGAGGCGGCAACGATCGCCGGGATCGGCATCGCGAGATGCTGCCCCGGCTCGGCAACCGCCAGCACCGAGGCGGCATGGGGCAGCAACGGGCGGAGGAACTCGGCGGCGTCCTTGCTCTGTTTCATGCCGATGATTAGATGCACCGGTCGATCCCCCCACGCGCGCCCGAGATGCTCGGCGAGTGCGACGCCGGCGCCAGGGTTATGCCCGCCATCGAGCCAAAGCTCCCAATCCTCGGGGAGCAGGCCGGCGAGCCCGCCGGCGAGGCGTTGCAAACGGGCCGGCCATTCGGCACTGGCGAGCCCGGCGGCGATGATGTTCTCCGGCCAGCGAAAGCCGGCGGCACGCAAAGCGGCGATCGCGATGCCGGCATTGTCGATCTGAAACCGCCCAGGAAGATGCGTTGGCAACGACAGGGCGAAGTGATCGCCGCGATCGGCGAAGCGCCAGCCGCCAGCGTCCACCGATGCCGTCCAGTCCCGCCCGCGCGCGGCGAGCGTGGTGCCGGCGCGACGGGCGGCGGCCTCGAGCACCGCGCGCACCTCCGCCGCTTGCGCGCCGGTCACCGCCGGGGCGCCGGGTTTGATGATCCCGGCTTTCTCGCCGGCGATGGCGGCGAGCGTGTCGCCCAGAAATTCGCGATGATCGAGCGAGATCGAGGTGATGGCCGAGGCCGCCGGGGCGGGAATGACATTGGTCGCATCCGCGCGGCCGCCGAGGCCGACCTCGATCACCGCGAGGTCGGCAGGAATCGCGGCAAACAGCAGGAATGCCGCCGCGGTGATGACCTCGAACACGGTGATCGGCGCGCCGGCATTCACCCGCTCCACCTCTTCGAGGGCGGCGAACAGCTCGGCATCGCTCGCGAGCCGGCCGGCAAGCCGCACCCGTTCGTTGAAACGCACCAGATGCGGCGAGGTATAGACATGAACAGCAAGCCCGGCGGCCTCGGCGATGGCGCGGGTGAAAGCGGCGGTGCTGCCCTTGCCGTTGGTGCCGGCGATATGGATTACCGGCGGCAGCCGGCGCTCGGGATGGCCGAGCCCGGTGAGCAGCCTCTCAAGCCGCCCGAGGCTGAGATCGATCAGCGTTGGGTGCAGCGCGTGTAGCCGTGCGACGATCGGCGAAAGCGCCGGACCGTAACCCGGCTCGGGCGGCGGAAATCCTTTCACGCGGCCTGCTTTCGGGTCAGCAGGCCGATCAACCGGGCGAGCGTTTCCTTCATCTCGGCGCGCGCCACCACGGCGTCGAGAATGCCATGCGCCAGAAGATATTCGGCACGCTGAAACCCTTCGGGCAGTTTTTCCCGCACCGTTTGCTCGATGACGCGCGCCCCGGCGAAGCCGATCAAGGCGCCCGGCTCGGCGATCTGAACGTCACCGAGCATCGCGAAGCTCGCGGTGACGCCGCCGGTGGTGGGATCGGTGAGGACGGTGATGAAGGGAAGTCCCGCGTCCTTGACCTGTCGCGCCGCGATCACTGTCCGCGGCATCTGCATCAGGCTGATCGCGCCCTCCTGCATCCGCGCCCCGCCGGAGGCGGTATAGATGATGAGCGGCGCATGCTGCAGCACCGCAAGGCGGGCAGCGGCGACAATCCCCTCGCCAACCGCCGCCCCCATCGAGCCGCCCATGAATTCGAACGCCATCGCCGCGACCACCGCTTTGTGCCCGGCGATGCTGCCGTGGGCGACGAGCAGCGCATCCGTCAGGTGGGTTTTCTCGCGCGCCTCTTTGAGGCGATCAGTATAGCGCTTGCTGTCGCGAAAGCGCAGCGGATCGGCGGGAACCTTCGGTAGTTCGATGCGCGTGCCACCGTCATCGAGCGTCCAGGCGAGGCGCTCGGCGGCGCTCGCGCGCATGTGGTGGCCGCAATGCGGGCAGACCTTGAGATTGCGTTCGAGATCGCGGCGAAACACCATCTGTTCGCAGGCCGGGCATTGGTGCCAGAGATTGTCCGGGATCTCCCGCCGCCCGAGCAGGGTGCGGATTTTCGGGCGGACGAATTCGGTGATCCAGTTCATCGCCGCACCTCCCGGATCGCCCGCGCGATCGCGCGCACCTGATCGAGCACACGCACAACCGTATCCGGCCCAGCCCGGCCATCTTGGAGACTGGCCGCCAGGGTTTCGATCAAGGCGGAGGCGACGACGGCGGCATCGGCGATGCCGACCGCTGCCGCCGCTTGCGCCGGGGTTTTGACGCCGAAGCCGATCGCGATCGGCAGATCGGTCGCGCGCCGGATCGGCGGCATGGCGGCGGCGAGATCGGCGATGGCGGCGCTTCTGGTGCCGGTGATGCCGGCGATGCTGACATAATAGACGAAGCCACCAGCGCCAGTGAGGACGTGCGACAGGCGCTTCGCATCGGTGGTCGGCGCGACCAGGCGAATGATATCGAGGCCGGCGCGGGCCGCGTCGGGCGCGAGCAGGTCGGCCTCCTCGGGCGGCAGATCGACGATGATCAACCCATCGACGCCGGCGGTGGCGGCATCGGTGCAAAACCGCGCCTCGCCATAGGCGAGGATGGGGTTGAGATAGCCCATCAGGATCACCGGCGTCGCCGCGTCATGCGTGCGAAAGGCGCGCACCATGGCGAGCACGCCGGCAAGCGTCGCCCCGGCCTTGAGCGCGCGCTGGCCGGCTTCCTGGATGATCGGCCCGTCGGCCATCGGGTCGGAAAACGGCATGCCGATCTCGATCAGATCGGCGCCGGCCGCCGGCATGCCCTCCAGAATCGCCTGGCTGGTCGCGCGATCCGGGTCGAAGGCTTCGAGAAAGGGGATGAAGGCGCCGCGCCCCTCGGCGCGGAGGGCAGCGAATCGGGCGGCGATGCGGCTCACGGCAGTTCCTCAAGGCCAGCGCCGGCACCGAGATGGCGGGCGACAGTGAAAATGTCCTTGTCACCGCGGCCGGAGAGATTGACGACGATGACGCCGCCCGGCCCGATCTCGGGGGCGAGCTTGGTCAGATACGCGAGCGCGTGCGCCGTCTCGAGCGCCGGGATGATGCCCTCGGTCTGGGTGCAGCGCTGAAACGCGGCCAAAGCCTCGTCATCGGTGACGCTGACATAGGTGACGCGCCCGCTCTCGAACAGAAACGCATGCTCGGGGCCGATGCCGGGATAGTCGAGCCCGGCGCTGATGCTGTGCGCCTCCTCGATCTGCCCGTCTTGCGATTGCAACAGATAGGTGCGGTTGCCGTGCAAAACGCCGGGCTGGCCACGCTCCAGGCTCGCCGCGTGCTCATTTGTGTCGAGCCCGCGCCCCGCCGCCTCGACCCCGATCAAGCGCACCGCTTCGTCATCGAGAAACGTGTGGAAAAGGCCCATCGCGTTGGAGCCGCCGCCGACGCAGGCGAGCGCGGCGTCCGGCAGCCTGCCTTCGGCGGCGAGGATCTGGGCGCGGGTCTCGGTGCCGATCACTGATTGGAAATCGCGCACCATCATCGGATAAGGGTGCGGCCCGGCGACGGTGCCGATGAGATAATAGGTGTCGTTCACATGGGCGACCCAGTCGCGCAGCGCCTCGTTCATCGCGTCCTTGAGGGTCGCCGACCCTGAGGTGACCGGGCGTACCTCGGCGCCGAGCAGGCGCATGCGAAAGACATTGGGTTTCTGCCGCTCGACATCGACAGCGCCCATATAGATCGTGCAAGGCAGGCCGAACAAGGCGCAGACCGTCGCGGTCGCGACGCCGTGCTGGCCGGCGCCGGTCTCGGCGATGATGCGGGTCTTGCCCATGCGGCGGGCGAGCAGGATCTGACCCAGGCAGGAATTGATCTTGTGCGCGCCGGTGTGGTTCAGATCCTCGCGCTTGAAATAGATTTTGGCGCCGCCCAAAGCCGCCGCAAGCCGCTCGGCCGGCCAGAGCGGACTCGGGCGGCCGACATAATCGCGCAGATAGCGGTCGAGTTCCGCCTGAAACCCGGGGTCGTCGCGGGCGGCGCGATAGGCGGCTTCGACCTCGAGAATGAGAGGCATCAGCGTCTCGGCGACGAAGCGCCCGCCGAAAGAGCCGAAACGGCCGCGCGCATCGGGCCCGGCGCGGAGAGAATTGGCGAAATGGCGCACGATCAGGCGTTCCCTAAAACTTCCTCTCCCGCTCATAGCGCAGCCTGGAATGGCCGTCACGCCCGGCGCGCGCCAGAGAGCCGAGAATTTGTTTCTTCCCGTGAAGGTTTTCGTTAGGATTTTGCGACTAGCCTGATGACGCCGCAAAATCGCGGTGCGCGCCGAGCCCCGGCCAAGGGCCGCCCAGGAGATCCCTAGGAAATTCGATGTCGGAAAACCCGTCGGACAGCCAACCCCCCGAATCCCAACCCCGAGAAACCCGGTCCCAGGAAACCCAACCCACAAACCCTCAACCAGAGAGAGCCCCGCCGCCCGCCGCCGGCTTTGCGCCGGCACGGCCGCTTTCCTTTACCCTCATCGTGCCGACGGTTTATGGCCAGATGCTGGTCAACCGCAACGACATCAACCAAACCAACGCCCTGTTCAAAACCGGCCAGGCGATCGACCATCCCGAAATCGAGCTGCTCGCGACCATCCTCAGCCTCGCCCCGCCGGATCCGATCGTCGTCGATGTCGGCGCCAATATCGGCACGTACACGCTGCGCCTGGCCGCCGTCGCCGGGCCGCGCGGGCGGGTGCATTGCTTCGAGCCGCAGCGCATCCTCTGCAACATGATCGCCGGCAGCACCGTGCTCAACGGGCTCACCAACGTGATCTGCCACACCATGGCGGTCGGCGCGCGTGAAGGGGCATTGGAGGTGCCGCAGTTTGACTACCATCGCCCGCTCAATTTCGGCAGCATCGAGTTCGGCCCCGAGCAGCGCGAACCGCTCGACCAGCCGCGCGGCCATGACCCCTTGCTCCGCGAATTCGTGCCCGTCACCACGCTCGACCGGTTCGGCTTCACCCGCCTCGATCTGATGAAAATCGACGCCGAGGGCATGGAGGACGATGTGCTCACGGGCGCGACCGAGACCATCAAGCGCTGCCGGCCGGTGCTCTATGTCGAATTCCAGAAATCTGATTATGTCGCGCTCAAGACCCGACTCCAGGGCCTCGGCTACACGCTTTATCCGGTGCAGATGAATTTCCTCGGCGTGCCGGCGGAACTGAGCCAGCGCTTCTCAGTCCGCGGCATCGCGCCGGTGAGTTGAGACAATGGTGAATTGAGGCAATAAGGCGCGCAAGCCGATGGCGTGAGACATCGGCCAGCGTCGTCGCTCGGCCGGAAAATCATTTTTGGGAAATGCCCGCCCGGCGCCCGATCAGCCTTGCCATCGGCGAGACCCTTTGACGTCCCCCCGCGATCGCTTACATCGAGGGGTATCAAATGCAACGAGGTCACCCGCCGATGCCCGGCTCCCTGCCCGACCGCGCCGCCGAAAAACCGGCCGCCGATACCGCACTGCCCTCCTGGGATCTTGGCGATCTCTATGAAAGCCCGGAAAGCCCGGCGATCGAGGCCGATCTTGCAGCCGCCGAAAAGGCGGCAAAGGCGTTCGAAAGCGCCCATGCCGGGCGTCTTGCCACGCTTTCGGGCGAGGCGTTGGCGGCCGCGATCGCGGCCTATGAGCAGATCGAGGAGCAGCTCGGCCGCCTCGTCTCCTATGCGCAACTGCATTTCGCCACCTGCGCCACCGACGCCGAGCGCGGCCGCTTCTATCAGACCATCACCGAACGGGTGACGGCGATCAGCAGCCATCTGCTGTTCTTCACCCTGGAGCTGAACCGGCTCGATGAGGCGACGCTCTCGGCCAAATACGCCGCCCCAGCGCTTGCCCGCTGGCGCCCATGGCTCGATGATTTGCGCGTCTTCCGGCCGCATCAGCTCTCCGACGAGCTGGAAAAATTGCTGCATGAAAAAGAAGTTACCGGCCATGCCGCGTGGAGCCGGCTGTTTGACGAGACGATCGCCGGCTTGCGTGTGCCGCTCGATGGCGAGGAACTCACGGTCAACGCGGCGCTCGAAAAACTCTCCGATCGCGATCGCGCCGTGCGGAAAGCCGCGGCCGGCGCGATCGGTGCCGTCTTTTCCCAGCATATCCGTCTTTTTTCTTTCATTACCAACACGCTCGCCAAGGACAAGGAGATCATCGACACCTGGCGCCGCTATCCCGAGCCGTGGAGCGCGCGCAACCGCGCCAACATGGTCGAGGACGAGGTGGTGGCGGCCCTGGAAGAGACGGTGACGGCGGCCTACCCGCGCCTTGCCCATCGCTATTACGCGCTCAAGGCGAAATGGCTTGGGCTCGAGACATTACAGCATTGGGACCGCAACGCCCCGCTCCCTGAGGATCATGACCGCGAAATCCCGTGGCCGGAGGCGACGCGCCGCGTGCTCGACGCCTACGGCGCGTTCTCACCCGAACTCGCGGCGGTGGCGCGGCCGTTCTTCGAGCGCCCCTGGATCGACGCGACCCTCCGCCCCGGCAAAGCCGGCGGCGCCTTCGCTCACCCGACGGTGCCCTCCGTGCATCCTTATCTCCTTCTCAATTATCATGGCCGCACCCGCGATGTCATGACGCTCGCCCATGAACTCGGCCATGGCGTGCATCAGGTTCTGGCCGGCGGCCAAGGCTATCTGCTCGCCAATACGCCGCTGACGCTCGCCGAAACCGCGTCGGTGTTCGGCGAGATGCTGACCTTCCGCGCCCTTCTTGCCGCCGAGACCGATCCGGCGCGCAAGCGGGTGATGCTGGCGGCGAAGGTCGAGGACATGCTCAATACGGTGGTGCGGCAGATCGCCTTTTATCGCTTCGAGAAAAAACTGCATCTCGCCCGGCGTAAAAGCGAGTTGTTGCCGGACCAAATCGGCGAACTCTGGCTTGAGGTCCAGCGCGAAAGCCTCGGCCCGGCCTTTGAATTCAGCGAAGATTATAGTGTGTTCTGGGCCTACATTCCCCATTTCATTCACACGCCGTTCTATGTTTATGCTTATGCTTTCGGAGATTGTTTGGTGAATGCGCTCTATGGCGTGTTCGAGGACGGGCATCCCGGATTCGCCGCGAAATATCTCGATCTGCTGCGCGCCGGCGGCAGCAAGCGGCATCGCGCGCTGTTGGCGCCGTTTGGCTTGGACGCCGCCGATCCGGCGTTTTGGCGCCGCGGCACCGAGGTCATCGCCGGCTTCATCGATCAGCTCGAGGCGATGGGCTGATGGCCGATCGCCCCGAAGCCGCCAGACGGCATGACGGCGCGACGCTGTTTGGCGAGGTCAAGCGCATGGCGCGGACTTCGGGTGCCGTCGGCGGCATCGCCGCGCGCCTCGCCGGGGCGCGGATGTTTGGCCTCCGCACCGATCGCGCTGCCCATGCCGAGGATCTCAAGGTGCTGCTCGGTGGGCTCAAAGGGCCGCTGATGAAGGTCGCGCAATTCCTCTCCACCGTGCCCGATGCGTTGCCCGCCGAATACGCCGCCGAACTCGCCGAATTGCAGGCCAACGCGCCGCCGATGGGCCGAGCTTTCGTGCGCCGGCGGATGGAGAGCGAACTCGGGCGGGACTGGCGCAGCCGATTCATGGTGTTCGAGGAGGACGCGGCGGCGGCCGCGAGCCTCGGCCAGGTGCATCGCGGAACCCTGCCGGATGGCCGCCAAGTTGCCTGCAAGCTGCAATACCCTGACATGCCGAGCACGGTGGAGGCTGATCTCCGCCAGCTCAAGCTCGCGATGGCGATTTATCACCGCATGGATAACGCCATTCGCCAAGGCGACGTCTATCTCGAGCTCGCCGAGCGATTGCGCGAGGAGCTGGACTACCGGCGTGAAGCCGCGCAGATGCGGCTTTATCAGCGGATGCTGGCCGGTGAGCCGGCGGTGCACGTGCCCGAGCCGATCGCCGGCTATTGCACCGAGCGCCTGCTCACCATGACCTGGCTCGATGGTCAGGGTCTGATGCGCTGGCTTGCCGACGACCCGCCGCAGGAGGCACGCAACCGGGTCGCGGAGGCGCTGTTTCGCGCCTGGTATGTGCCGCTCTATCGCTATGGCGTCATTCACGGCGACCCGCATCTCGGCAATTACCAGGTTGCCGGCGATGGCGGCGTCAATCTGCTCGATTTCGGCGCGATCCGGGTGTTCCCAGCGCGTTTCGTGCGCGGCGTGATCGACCTTTATGAGGCGGTGCGTGACAATGACGAAGACCGCGCCCATGCCGCTTACGCCGCTTGGGGATTTACCGACGTCACCCGCGAAAAACTCGAAATCCTCAATCTTTGGGCGAAATTTCTCTATGAGCCGCTGATGCAGGACCGCGCCCGGCGGATCCAGGAGACCAATGATACGCAATTCGGCCGCGCCGTCGCCGAGCAGGTGCATGCCGGATTGCAGCGCACCGGCGGGGTCAAGCCGCCGCGCGAATTCGTGCTGATGGACCGCTCGGCGATCGGGCTCGGCAGCGTATTTTTGCGCCTCGGCGCCGAACTCAACTGGTATCGGATGTTCCAGGATCTGATCGCCGATTTCGACACCGATCGCCTCGCGGCGCGCCAGGCGGCGGCGCTGGCCGAAGCCGGCGTTCCCACGACGACCTGACCCGCTCCCCAGCCCCCCTTCCCCCGCCTCTCCCGCTCACGGTCTTGCGCGCGGGCGAGACCTTGCCGCTCGGCGGGGGATGGGTTAGCAACATTCGCCTTTCGGGGCGGCGCCGTCTGGGGGGACTGGCCTTGGGCGGTGTGCGCCGCGCATGTTCCACCCTCATTTGGAAGACAGCCATGGCCCGCAACAAGATCGCCCTGATCGGCGCCGGCAATATCGGCGGCACCCTTGCCCATTTGATCGGCCTCAAGGAACTCGGCGACGTCGTTTTGTTTGACGTCTTCGGCGGGGTCGCGGCCGGCAAGGCGCTCGATCTCGAGCAATCCGGCCCGGTCGAAGGATTTGACGCGGTAATGACCGGGGGGTCAGACTATGCCGCGATCGCCGGCGCCGATGTCGTCATCGTCACCGCCGGCTTCCCGCGCCAGCCCGGCATGTCGCGCGATGATCTCGTCGCCAAGAATGCCGGCGTCATCGCGACCGTCGCTGAGGGGATCAAGACCTATTGCCCCGGCGCCTTCGTCATCGTCATCACCAATCCGCTCGATGCCATGGTCGGGGTCATGCAGCAGAAATCCGGCCTGCCGCATGCGCGCGTCGTCGGCATGGCGGGAGTGCTCGATTCCGCGCGCTTCCGGCTGTTCCTCGCCCGTGAATTCAACGTCTCGGTCGAAGACGTGACGGCCTTCGTGCTCGGCGGCCATGGCGATTCGATGGTGCCGCTGGTGCGCTATTCCGCGGTCGCCGGCATCCCGGTCCCCGATCTGATCAAGATGGGGTGGACGACGAAGGAGAAGATCGACGCCATCGTCACCCGCACCGCCAATGGCGGCGGCGAGATCGTGAAATTGCTTGAGAAAGGCAGCGCGTTTTATGCCCCGGCCTCCTCGGCGATTGCCATGGCCGAGAGCTATCTCCGCGACAAGAAGCGGGTGCTGCCTTGCGCTGCCTGGCTCGATGGCCAGTATGGCATCAAGGGGCTTTATGTCGGCGTGCCGGTGGTGATCGGCGCCGGCGGGGTCGAGCGGGTGGTCGAGATCGAGCTCAACGCCGAGGAGCGCGCGGCGTTCGAGAAATCCTGCGCCGCGGTGCGGGAACTGGTCGAAGCCTCGCGCAAGCTGGTGGGCTGAGCGCGATGAACATCCACGAATATCAGGCGAAGGAACTGCTGCGCCACTATGGCGTCGCGGTGCTCGCGGGGCACGTCGCCTGGACTGCCGAGGAGGCGGAAGCGGCGGCGGCGAAGCTTTCCGGCCCCGTCTATGTGGTGAAGGCGCAGATCCACGCCGGCGGCCGCGGCGCGGGCCACTTCGCCGACGATCCGGCCGGCAAGGGCGGTGTGCGGCTGGCGCGCTCGCCCGAGGAGGCGCGCAAGATCGCTGGCCAGATGCTCGGCCACACCCTGGTGACGAAGCAGACCGGGCCGGCCGGGCGCAAAGTCCATCGCGTCTATATCGAACAGGGCTGCGATATCGCGCGTGAGCTTTATCTCTCGTTTCTCGTCGATCGCGACAGTGGCCGGGTGGCGATGATGGCGTCCCGTGAAGGCGGGATGGAGATCGAGGAGGTCGCGGCGCACCATCCCGAAAAGATCCTGACGGTGACGATCGATCCGGCGAGTGGATTCTCTTCTTTCCATGCCCGCAAGCTCGCCTATGGGCTCGGCCTCGCCGCCAAGGAGATCGGCGCCTTCGGCCGCTTCGCGCAAGCGCTTTACCGTGCTTTCGTCGAACTCGATTGCGGCATCATCGAGATCAATCCGCTGGTGGTGACCGGAGGCGGCGAGGTGGTTGCCCTCGATGCCAAGATCAGCTTCGACGACAACGCTCTCTTCCGCCACCCCGATCTCGAAAAACTCCGCGATGAGGATGAGGAAGACCCGAAGGAGCGGGAGGCCGCGCGCCACAGCCTCAATTACGTGGCGCTCGACGGCACCATCGGCTGCATGGTCAATGGCGCCGGGCTCGCCATGGCGACCATGGACATCATCAAGCTCTATGGCGCGGCGCCGGCGAATTTTCTCGATGTCGGCGGTGGCGCGACCAAGGAGCGGGTGACGGCGGCGTTCAAGATCATCCTTTCCGACCCGCATGTGGAGGGAATTCTGGTCAATATCTTCGGCGGCATCATGCGCTGTGACGTGATCGCCGAGGGCGTGGTTGCGGCGGCGCGCGAGGTTGCGCTCAGCGTGCCGCTGGTGGTGCGGCTCGAAGGGACAAATGTGCAACTCGGCAAGGAAATTCTCGCCAAATCGGGCTTACCCATCATCGCTGCCGATAATCTTGCCGATGCCGCCGAGAAGGTGGTCAACGCCGTGAAGGAGGCCGCCTGACATGGCTGTTCTCGTCGATGCCGAAACCCGTGTCATCACCCAAGGTTTCACCGGCGCCCAAGGCTCGTTCCATTCCGAGCAGGCGATCGCCTATGGCACCAAGATGGTCGGCGGGGTAACGCCGGGAAAAGGTGGCGGGACGCATCTCGGCCTGCCGGTCTTCGATACTGTCGCCGAGGCGGTCGCGGCGACCGGGGCGAGCGCGTCGGCGATCTACGTGCCGCCGCCTTTTGCTGCGGATGCGATTCTGGAAGCGGCCGATGCCGGCGTGCCGCTCATCGTCTGCATCACCGAGGGGATTCCGGTGCTCGACATGGTGCGCGTCAAGCGGGCGCTTTCGGGAAGCCGATCGCGGCTGATCGGCCCAAACTGCCCCGGCGTGATCACCCCGGAGGCGTGCAAGATCGGTATCATGCCGGGGCATATCCATCGTCGCGGCCGGATCGGCATCGTCTCGCGCTCGGGCACGCTCACCTATGAGGCGGTGGCGCAGACCACGGCGGCCGGGCTTGGCCAGTCGAGCTGCGTTGGCATCGGCGGCGATCCGGTCAAGGGCACCGATTTCATCGAAGTGCTGGAGATGTTCCTCGCCGATCCCGAAACCCAGGCGATCATCATGATCGGTGAGATCGGCGGCCAGAGCGAGATTTTGGCCGCGGAATTCCTCGCTCGCGAAAAAGTGAAAAAGCCAGTGGTCGGCTTCATCGCCGGCGCGACGGCACCGCCGGGCCGGCGCATGGGCCATGCCGGGGCGGTGATCAGCGGCGGGCGCGATACCGCGGCGGCCAAGATGGCGGCGATGCGCGAGGCTGGGATCCATGTCGCGGAAAGCCCGGCAGCGCTCGGCAGCACCATGATCCGCGCCTTGGGGGGCTGAGCGCATCGATGCGTCAGGTGCATAGCTAGGGCAGTAAAATTGCACCGGACGCAAGTCATACTTAAGTCATATATGCTCTCTATGGGTCGATAACGGCCAGATCAGGAGCAGGGACAATCACATGGCAGGCGTCGATCTTCTCGCCAGTGCGTTTAATGGCGCGAATGCAAGTTTCATCGCCGATCTCTACGCCAAATGGGTGGCCGATCCGGGGGCGGTCGATCCCAGTTTCGCGGAGCTTTTCGCCTCTTTGAACGATGAGGCGCGGGCGGTCCTGACCGACGCGATGGGCGCTTCCTGGGCGCCGCGCCATTATGATGCCGGCGATGGCGAGGCGCCTGCGCCGCCGTCCTCCCCTGGCGCGAGTGCGGCGGAGATTCGCAAGACCGCGGAAGACAGTCTCCGCGCCCTGATGATGATCCGCGCCTATCGGGTGCGTGGCCATCTCGAAGCACAGCTCGACCCGCTCGGCCTGCACGTGCCCAAGCCTCATCCCGAACTCGACCCGGCGAGTTATGGCTTCACCGAGGCCGATTACGACCGGCCGATTTTCATCGATTACGTACTCGGCCGCGAAACCGCGACCATCCGCGAAATCGTCACCATCCTGCGCGAGACCTATTGCGGCCCGATCGGGGTCGAGTTCATGCATATCCAGGATCCGGATCAAAAATCCTGGATCCAGCGCCGGATCGAGGGCGCGCCCTGGCGCGACGGCCTCGCGCCCGAGGCGCGCGTTCAGGTTTTGCGTGAACTCACCGAGGCGGAGGGGTTCGAGACTTTCTGCCAGAAGAAATATGTCGGCACCAAGCGCTTCGGCCTCGAGGGCGGCGAGGTGACGATCCCGGCGCTGCACACCATCATCACCACCGCCGCCGAACAGGGGGCGAACGAGATCGTCATCGGCATGCCGCATCGCGGTCGCCTCAACACCCTCGTCAATGTGGTGAAAAAACCCTTCACCGCGGTGTTCAGCGAGTTCGGCGGCAATGGCGCCAATCCCGATGACGTGCAGGGCTCGGGCGACGTCAAATATCATCTCGGCACCTCGACCGATCTCGAGATCGCTGGGCGGTCGCTGCATCTCTCGCTGCAACCCAATCCCTCCCATCTCGAAGCGGTCGATCCGGTGGTGGTGGGCAAGGTGCGGGCGCGCCAGGACATGGCGGGCGATACCCTCCGCCGGCGTTCGGTGATGGGTATTCTCGTGCATGGCGATGCCGCCTTCGCCGGCCAAGGCTTGGTTTACGAGACCCTGGCGATGAGCCAACTGATCGGCTATCGCACCGGCGGCACCGTGCATGTCGTCGTCAACAACCAGATCGGCTTCACCACGGTTCCGGCGCACGCTTATTCCGGGCTCTATTGCACCGATGTCGCGAAATCGGTGCAGGCGCCGATCCTGCACGTCAATGGCGACGATCCCGAAGCGGTAGTCTATTGCGCTCGCCTCGCCGCCGAATTCCGTATGGCGTTCGCCGCCGACATCGTGATCGACATCGTCTGTTACCGCCGCCATGGCCACAATGAAACCGACGAGCCGGCCTTCACCCAGCCGCTGATGTACAAAGCCATCCGCGCCCAGAAAACCACTCGCACCCTCTATGCCGAACGCTTGGTGCAGGCCGGCGTACTCACCGCGAAAGAGGCGGCGGCGATGGCCGATGCTTTCGCCGCCGAACTCGAAGCGGCGCAGGCGGCGGCGCAATCCTTCAAGCCCAACAAGGCCGATTGGCTCGAAGGCCATTGGTCGGGACTCAAACAGGCCGACGAACGCGAGGAATGGGCGGAAGAGGCAACGGCGGTCGATAAGGAGACGCTGAAGACCATCGGCCACGCGCTCGCCCACGTGCCGGAAGGGTTCGACGTCAACCCCAAGATCGCGCGCCAACTCGAGGCCAAGCGCGAGATGATCGAGAGTGGCGAGGGGATCGACTGGGCGACCGGCGAGGCGCTCGCCTTCGGCAGCCTGCTGCTGGAAGGGCATCGCGTTCGTCTCTCGGGCGAGGATTGCCAGCGCGGCACCTTTAGCCAGCGCCATGCGGTGCTGATCGATCAGACCAATCAGCACGAATATGTGCCGCTCAATAACATCGCGCCCGATGACGGGCAGGCGAAAATCGAGATCTATAACTCGCTGCTCTCGGAAGCCGGGGTGCTCGGCTTCGAATATGGCTATTCGGTCGCCGATCCGCACACCCTGGTTTTGTGGGAAGCGCAGTTTGGTGATTTCGCCAATGGCGCGCAGGTGATCATCGATCAATTCCTCGCGTCGGGGGAAATGAAATGGCTGCGCATGTCGGGCCTCGTCTTGCTTTTGCCCCACGGCTATGAAGGCCAGGGGCCGGAGCATTCCTCGGCGCGGCTCGAACGCTATTTGCAGCTCTGCGCAGAGCGCAACATGGCGGTGTGCAATCTGACGACACCGGCGAATTACTTTCATGCGCTGCGCCGCCAGCTCAAGCGCAATTTCCGCAAGCCGCTGGTGTTGATGACGCCGAAATCGCTGCTCCGGCACAAGCTCGCGGTCTCCTCGCTCGCCGATATGAGTGCGGGCAGCCAGTTCCAGACCGTGATTGGTGAGATCGATCCGATCGCCAAGCCCGACGAGGTGCGCCGCGTGGTGCTGTGCAGTGGCAAGGTCTATTATGATCTCTTGGCGGCGCGGCGGGAACGCGGAATCGAGGATATCGCCATCCTCCGGCTCGAACAGCTCTATCCTTTCCCGAAACTCACGCTTCCGAAGCTGCTCGCGCCTTATCGCCGCGCGGAAATCGTCTGGTGCCAGGAAGAACCGATGAATATG
Organism: Acidibrevibacterium sp.; assembly: GCF_049965395.1. Taxonomy (NCBI): domain Bacteria; kingdom Pseudomonadati; phylum Pseudomonadota; class Alphaproteobacteria; order Acetobacterales; family Acetobacteraceae; genus Acidibrevibacterium; species Acidibrevibacterium sp. The sequence goes on along the minus strand of NZ_JBMFWJ010000002.1, from coordinate 69,528 downwards.
GGGGCCTGGTGCTTCGTCGATCGGCGCATCGAATGCGTGCTCGAGGACATCAAAGGGAAGGCGAAACGGCCGCGCTATGTCGGGCGCGACGAAGCGGCGAGCCCGGCGACTGGCCTTGCCAAAGTGCACGCGGCACAACAGGCGGCGCTGGTCGACAAGGCGCTCGCAAAAGCCTAATCAGCGGAAAACGAAGTCAGGACGAGGAATGGCGATGCCGACGGAAATCAAGGTGCCGCAGCTTGGCGAAAGCATCACCACCGCGACCCTGGCGCGCTGGCTCAAGCACAAAGGCGACGCCGTCGCGGCGGATGAGCCGCTGGCGGAACTGGAAACCGACAAGGTGACGGTGGAGGTGAACGCGCCTTCGGCCGGCGTGCTCGCCGAGATCGCCGTCGCCGAGGGGGACGAGGTCGAGGTCGGCGCCGTGCTCGCAACATTGACCGAAGGCGGCGGCAAGGCGAAGCCGGAGGAACGTCCGGCGGCGAACCCGAGCGGCGGCGTCAATCCGCCGCCGCGCCCCTCGGGCCCGGTTGCACGCCCGGCGGCTGCACCGCCGCCAGCGCAGGCTGCGGCGACGCACGCAGCGCTGCCGGCGGCCGCGAAATTGATGGCCGAAAACAAGGTGACCGCCGCGCAGATCGGCGCCGGCGCCGGCAAGGGTGGGCGCATCACCAAGGGGGACGTGCTCGCTTTCCTCGAAAACGGCGCGGCGGCGCCGAAAGCGGCCCCCGCGGCAAAGGCGCCACGCGAACTCGACGCCGGCGAGGAGCGCGTGCGCATGACGCGCCTTCGTCGCACCATCGCTCAGCGCCTGAAGGACGCGCAAAACAACGCCGCCATGCTCACCACCTTCAACGAGGTGGATCTCTCCGCGGTGATCGCATTGCGCAACGAATACCGTGACGCGTTCGAGAAGAAACACCAGGGCGCGCGGCTCGGTTTCATGTCCTTTTTCGTCCGCGCCGCCATCGTCGCTCTGCAGGAATTTCCCGCCGTCAACGCCGAGATCGATGGCGATGACATCATCTACAAGCATTACGTGCATATGGGGATCGCGGTCGGCGGCCCGAACGGTCTCGTCGTGCCGGTGATCCGCAACGCCGATCGCATGGGTTTTGCCGAGATCGAGAAAGCGATCGCCGATTTCGGGAAGCGTGCCCATGCCGGCACCCTCAAGCTCGAAGAACTCACCGGCGGCAGTTTCAGCATCACCAACGGCGGCGTCTATGGGTCGCTGATGTCGACGCCGATCCTCAATCCGCCGCAATCGGCGATTCTTGGGATGCACAAGATCCAGGAACGGCCGGTCGCGATCGCCGGCAAGATCGAGATCCGCCCGATGATGTATCTCGCCGTGTCCTACGATCATCGTATCGTCGACGGCAAGGAGGCGGTCTCGTTCCTGGTGCGGATCAAGGAAAGCATCGAGGACCCGCGCCGCCTGCTTTTGGATCTTTGAGATCATGAGCGAAACATTTGACGTCATCGTCATCGGCGCCGGCCCTGGCGGCTATGTCTGTGCCCTGCGCGCGGCACAGCTCGGGCTCAAGGTCGCCTGTGTCGAGAAGCGCGCGACCTTGGGCGGCACCTGCCTCAATATCGGCTGCATCCCTTCGAAAGCGTTGCTGCAATCATCCGAGAATTTTCATGCCGCCCAATCCGCGCTCGCTGATCATGGCGTGATGGTGAAGGGGATTACGCTCGATCTTTCGCGCATGCAGGCACGGAAAGAGGAGGTGGTGAGCGCCAATGTCAAAGGCGTTGAATTCCTCTTCAAGAAGAACAAAGTCACCTGGCTCAAGGGCGCGGCGCGGATCGCCCGCCCCGGCGTTGTCGCGGTGGACGGTGCGGAATACGCGGCCAAGCACATCGTCATCGCCACGGGTAGCGAAAGCGTGCCGCTCCCTGGCGTCGAGGTCGACGAGACGCGCATCGTCACCTCGACCGGCGGCTTGGCGTTGGATGCGGTTCCGAAGCACCTCGTCGTCATCGGTGGCGGTTATATCGGGCTCGAACTCGGCAGCGTCTGGCGGCGTCTCGGCGCCGAGGTGACGGTGATCGAATTCCTCGACCGGCTGGTGCCAACCATGGATGGCGAGATTTCCAAGGCGTTTGAGCGCATTCTCGCCAAACAAGGCATGAAATTCCGCCTCCAGACCAAGGTCACCGGCGCGCGGGTCGAGAAAAAAACCGTGATCTTGAGCCTCGAGCCCGCCAAGGGGGGCAAAGCCGAGGAGATCAGCGCCGATATCGTGCTGCTTGCGATCGGCCGCCGGCCTTATGTCGAGGGGCTTGGCCTTACGGAGATCGGCGTTGCGCGCGATGAGCGCGGGCGCATCAAGACCGATGAGCACTACGCGACCTCGGTTGCCGGCATTTACGCCATCGGCGATGTGATCGCTGGACCGATGCTCGCGCACAAGGCGGAGGAAGAAGGCGTCGCGCTCGCCGAAATCCTCGCCGGCCAGGCGGGACACGTCAATTACGGCGCCATTCCCGGTGTCGTCTATACCTGGCCCGAGGCGGCCTGCGTCGGCGCGACCGAGGAAAGCTTGCGCGAAGCGGGCACCGCGTATCGCGTCGGCAAATTTCCCTTCACCGCGAATGGTCGCGCCCGCGCCATGGGCGAGACCGAGGGGTTCGTCAAATTGCTCGCCGACGAAAAAACCGATCGCCTGCTCGGCGCCCATATCATCGGCCCCGATGCCGGCACCCTGATCGCCGAACTGGTCACCGCGATCGAGTTTGGCGCCAGCGCCGAAGATGTCGCGCGCACTTCGCACGCCCACCCAAGCCTGAGCGAAGCTGTCAAAGAGGCGGCGCTCGCGGTCGCCGGCCGCGCGCTGCATATCTGAATGGCCATGACCAAAAGGCCAGATCTTCTTTTTCTGAAGAAAAAGAAGCAAAAAGACTTTCTTCCCGGTTTCTCGGCGCGGGCAGTGCCGCAGGCACTGCCCAACGGATAAAAGTTTTTTGGTTCTTTTTTTCAAAAAAGAACAAATTCTTCCCCTAGCCCTCACCATGGGCGATCCGGCGGGGATTGGGCCGGAGATCACGCTCGGCGCCTGGCGTGTGCTCCATGCCGAGGGGCCGGCGTTCTTCGTCCTCGCTGATCCGGCGCTGTTTTCCGGCTCCGAGGTGCCAATCCGCGCGATCGCCGAACCCGAGGAGGCGCTTGCCGTTTTCGCCGATGCGCTGCCGATCCTTCCACTCGCACTCGCGGCCCCGGTGCGGCCCGGTAAGCCAGACCCCGCCAATGCGCCGAGCGTGATTGCGGCGATTGAGCGCGCGGTCGCGCTCACGCTGGCCGGGCGGGCGGCAGCATTGGTCACCAACCCGATCAGCAAATCGGTGCTGTATGCTGCCGGTTTTCCCCATCCCGGCCACACCGAGTTTCTTGCCGCCCTCACCGGGGCCACGACGCCGATCATGATGCTCGCCTCACCCATGCTGCGCGTCGTTCCGGTCACCGTGCATGTCGGCTTGCGTGCCGCGCTCGATGCGTTGAGCGTGGAAGCGATCGTGACTGCGGGACAGATCACCGCGGCCGCCTTGCGCGAGGATTTCGCCCTCCCCTCCCCCCGCCTGGCCGTCGCTGGCCTCAACCCGCATGCCGGGGAAGGCGGCGCGATGGGCGATGAGGAGGAAACGCTGATCGCGCCGGCGATCACGGCGCTCCGCGCCGCCGGGATCGACGCTTTCGGCCCGCTACCGCCCGATACCATGTTCACTGCCCGCGCCCGTGCCGGCTATGATGCGGCGCTCTGCATGTATCATGACCAGGCGTTGATCCCTTTGAAAACGCTGGACATGGATGGCGGCGTGAACGTGACGCTCGGGCTTTCGATCACCCGCACTTCGCCCGATCATGGCACGGCGTTCGATATCGCGGGACAGGGCCGCGCCGATCCCGCGAGTCTGATCGCGGCGATCCGCCTTGCCGCCACACTCAGGGCCAACCGGATGAGGAACCGATGACGACGCTCAGACTCGGGGTCAATATCGATCATGTCGCGACCGTTCGGAATGCGCGCGGCGGCGCCCATCCCGATCCAGTGGCGCTTGCCAAAGCGGCCCTTCGCGCCGGGGCGGATGGCATTACCGCGCATCTGCGCGAGGATCGGCGGCATATGCGGGATGCCGATATGGAGCGTCTGCGGGCCGAGATCGCCGCGCCCTTGAACATGGAAATGGCGGCGACGGCGGAGATGGTGGACATCGCCCGCCGGCTTCGCCCGCATGCCGTCTGCCTGGTGCCCGAGCGCCGGCAGGAAATCACCACCGAAGGCGGGCTCGACGTCGCGGGACATAGCGTGGCGCTTGCCCCGGTGGTCGCGGCGCTCGCGGAAGCGAGAATCCGGGTCTCGCTGTTCATCGATCCCGATCCGGAGCAGCTTCGCGCAGCGGCGGCGATCGGCGCGCCGGTGGTCGAGCTGCACACCGGCGCCTATGCCGAGGGCCACGCCGGCGAACTCGCGCGCCTACGCGACGCCGCGGCATTGACCGCCGAACTCGGCCTCGAATGCCATGCCGGGCACGGCCTGACTTACGAGAACGTCGCGCCGGTTGCCGCGTTGCCCGAAGTGCGTGAACTCAATATCGGCCATTTTCTGATCGGCCAGGCGATTTTCGATGGCATTGCCGCCGTGGTTACCGAGATGCGCGCGCGCATGGATCGCGCGCGCGCTGCCTCGGGCTAGCCGCGCCGGGTCAGGGCTGGCGGGCGCGGCGCCGTGCGCCGGCGAGACCGAACAGGCCGGCGGCGAGCAGACCGAGGCTCGCCGGTTCGGGGATATTGCCGGAATATTCCCCGGAAGCGAGCGTTGCCGGGCCATTGAAGGCGGTGAACGGCGAATTGGTACTCCCGGGCGGCGGGAAATCAGTGGCATTTAGTTGGTCGAGGGGGATTTCCGTTGGTGACATAAAATAGCCGTAACTCTGGAGATAAAGTGGCTGATCCTCGGTGTTGCTGATGGCGACATCGGCGCCGCCGGTCGACTCATCCAGGCCATCGACCTCAAGGAGGCCCTCGGCGGCGTTCCAGGCGATCGTCGTGTTCGGGCCGGCGACGAACGGCACCTCGAACCAGGAGCCGTAGAACGGCCCGCCGCTGGCAAAGCCGGCTTCGAGATAGATCACTAGGAATTCCGTTGCGTTGCCGGCGATCGGATGCGGCTGGATGAGGTCGATATTGGCGGCCGGCATGAGCACCGGGGATATCCCGCTACTGGAGGAATAGGTCCAGGTTTTGCTCACGACGCTGAGATTGTTCGGCGGATAGGGCGAGAGGATCGGCCCGTCATTGAGGCCGAAATGCATATGCGTGTCGGACTTGAGCGGGCTTCCGGAGTAGGTGACGGTGGTCTGGTTCGTAACCGGATTATAGGACGTCGTCACTGACGCATTGGCCGTCGATCCACCCGGCGCCAGATCTGCGCCGTTGGCAAACGGATCGGTGGCCGAATCCGCGGCGTTCTGGGTCGGGATCGGCGGCGCGCCGGCGAAGGTGATCTCGAAATCAGTGGGGTTGCCGGTGCTCGGCGACATATCGAATTCATTGAAGAATTCGAAAGGAAGAGCCTGCGCCGGACGGGCGCCGAGGACGCTGCCGGCGAGTACGAAAGCGGTCGCGAGAGCGGTGCTGGCGAGCGGCGAAAAGCGGGTGCGGCGCGGCATGTGTTCCTCCACGGCATAAAAGATGAAGACGGCGGTGGGGCGGATGCGGCACGGCGGCGTTCGTTAACGAATATCAATTTATCAAAAACGCATGAATGATGCAATATCGAAATTATATGAGTGTCACTGACCTTTTCGTTTCGCAGCACTGGTATTGTCCAAAAAAAGACGGCCCCGCAGGGCCGCCCGATCGAACACGAGGTTACTCGACACTATCAAGCGTGGCCTTCCGGTGGCATGCCACGGCGTTTGGCGATTTCCGCCTTCATCGCCTTTTGCAGTTTCTCGAAGGCGCGCACCTCGATCTGGCGCACCCGTTCGCGCGAGATATTGTATTGCTGCGAGAGATCCTCGAGCGTCGTCGGATTGTCACGCAGCCGCCGCTCGATGAGGATGTGACGTTCGCGGTCATTGAGGGTTTTGAGCGCCGCGCCGAGCAGCGCCTTGCGGCCCGAGACCTCCTCCTGCTCGGCGATGACGGTTTCCTGGTTCTCACTGTCATCGACCAGCCAATCTTGCCATTCACCCTCGCTATCGCTGCGGAGAGGCGCATTCAGGCTGTGGTCGGGCGCCGTCAGGCGGCGGTTCATGTTGACCACATCCTGCTCCGGCACATCGAGCGCATGGGCGATCTTGGCGACCTGCTCGGGCTGGAGATCGCCGTCCTCGATCGCCTGCATCTGGCCTTTGAGCCGGCGGAGATTGAAAAACAACTTCTTCTGCGCCGCCGTCGTGCCCATTTTGACCAGTGACCAGCTATGCAGGATGTATTCCTGGATGGCCGCGCGGATCCACCACATCGCATAGGTCGCGAGGCGGAAGCCGCGATCGGGGTCGAAGCGCTTGACCGCCTGCATCATGCCGACATTGCCCTCGCTGATCAGCTCGCCCATCGGCAAGCCATAGCCGCGATAGCCCATGGCGATCTTGGCGACGAGGCGAAGATGCGAAGTCACCAGCTTATGCGCGGCTTCGGTGTCTCCCTGGTCGCGCCAGCGATGCGCGAGCTCCAGCTCTTCTTCCGCGGAAAGCATCGGGAATTTGCGGATCTCCTGGAGATACCGCGAAAGATTGCCCTCGGGGGCAAGATTAGCGACGGCAGAGGCCATGGCGATAGGCTCCTTTCGTCCGGGCGGGAGCGGTTGCAAGGAACGGCACCCAACGCCCGACATATTAGCGTGATGCGATCTGATGCGTCTTGATCTGTCGCAATTTCCGGCCGGTTATGTCGCCGGGTGAGGAAAACCCGGCTCCATCCCGCTCTGAGGTCCGGCGGGGTATCAGGCCGGACGGAAGACTCAGATCAACCGGGACGCGAGAAGAGGGGCGCATTCGTTGCCGAATCTCATACTGGACCAAAGCGGTCCGGTCAAGGAAAACCCGACATGATGAATAGGAATTAAGAATTCCGCGGCCCTGCCAGTAATCCGAGGAGGGCCTGGAAATCGGCCGGCGGCGGGGCTGAAAACGCCAGTTTGGCGCCGCTTCTCGGGTGGATGAAGCCAAGCTCGGCGGCGTGCAGCGCTTGCCGGGGGAAATCGAGCAGGCGCGCCTTGATCGCCGCCGGCACGGCTTTTGCCGCAGCGGGCATGCGGCGGAGATAGAGCGGATCGCCGATCAGCGGGTGGCCGTTGGCCGAAAGATGCACCCTGATCTGATGTGTCCGTCCCGTCGCCAAGCGACATTCGAGCAGCGAGACGGCACCGAACCAACTCTCCCTGAGGCGATAATGGGTGAGCGCCGGCTTGCCACCGGAAGCCCGCACCGCCATGCGCTTGCGATCGCGCGGGTCGCGCCCGATCGCGCCCTCGATACTGCCGGCGGCCGGGCTGGGAAGGCCCCAGGCGAGCGCGAGATAGGTGCGTTCCAGCCTGCGTGTTGCGAAAATTTCCCCGAGTCGCGCCATCATCCACGCGGTCTTCGCGACCACCATCACGCCGGATGTATTCTTGTCGAGGCGATGGACGATCCCGGGCCGCTTTTCGTCGCCGATGCCGGCGAAATCGTCGCCGCAATGGGCGAGGAGGGCGTTGACCAGGGTGCCGTCGCGATTTCCCGGCGCCGGGTGAACGACCAAACCCGCCGGCTTGTCGAGAACCAGCAAATCCTCGTCTTCGAACAGGACCGGGAAAGCAATCGCCTGCGCCGCCGGCCGTGCCGCGGCGGCCGGTGGTGGGGCAAGGGTGTAGCGCTCGCCGGCGCGGACCGGTGCGGCGGCATCGGTGAACACGGCACCGCCGCGGCGCGCCGCGCCCGCCGCGATCAGCGCCTGAATGCGCGCGCGCGAGAGCGCCGGGAACGACGCGGCGAGAAACCGATCGACGCGCTGCCCGGCGGCGTCGGGCGGGGCGAGGATGGTCAAGGATTCGGTCTCGGTCTCGCCCTCGGCAGCGGGCTGGGGTAAGGACGGCGGCATGACACAGAGCATAGCCGGTTCGGGCGCGCGCGCGCAGGTGCCCATGGCGCATAGGCGGCAATCATGCGGACACTAAAGGCGATCACCATCATCATGGCGGTCCTGATCATCGTCGGGACGGCGACGCTCGCGGTGCTGATCGCGAAACGGCTGGCTGGCCCGCCGAGCATGACCGGGGCGGAGGTCGCGATCCGGCTCGACGAGCCGCCGGCGAGCGAAATCGCCGCGATTGCGAGCGAGGGGCCCGATCAGTTGGCCCTCCTCCTTCATGGTGGCGGGCCGGACCGGGTGGTCGTGGTCGATCTCGCGCATGCGCGGGTGCGCGCGAGGATCGGCGTCAACCGCTGAGCGTTTCCGCCGCGCGCGGCGCTGCACAGGGCTGATCGAAAAAATTCGCCGTCGCCGAGGCGCGCCCGACGATAGCGCGCAAGGCCGGGTTATCGGCGCTGTTTTCGTCGGTCAGCGCTTCCATCGGCACGAAATATTCGTGCGGATGGGGGATCTGGCTCGCGGCAAATCCCTGATAATGCCGATTTTTCAACCCGTAGAGGACGCGCAGATCGCGCACCGGCAGAACCAGCGGGGTCACCGGCTCGCGGCGGAGCAGCCCGATCGCCTGCCAGCGCGGCGTTTCCTCGTTGCTGCTGACCGGGGCGAGCAGCCATGGCACCGGACACACGGCAAGCAGCGATTGCGTGCTCGGGGCGAAGCGCGAGCGTTTGTCGAGCAGGTTTTGCAGCGATCCGCAGGCCTCGATGGCGAAAATATCCACATAAGGCTCCACAGACGTGCCGCCGAAATTGAGCCATAGCCCATCGGGCAGGGTTCGCAGCCGATCGCTCCCAGGGAATTTCAGGAATGGGTTACAAGTTCCGGTTTTCACGTCAGGTCTGCCGCGCAGCCAGGTGTCTGCCCCTTGTGCGCGCGGCGCCAGCCCCGGCGGCCGCTGCGGCCATTTCTGCAAACGCGCCCGAACCAGCGCATCAAGTGAACGATACTCGTGCATTAAAATCTTCTCCCCCACCAGAGCACTGCCAGAGATTGCTAAGAAAGCAGCTTATATCGCCAAAAAGGAGAAGTTAAAAGGACTAATTTAACCACAGGTAGTTAATACATGCGATTCACTCGTCATGGTGAAGCTGAGTTGTGGCCGGCGGTGACAATCTGAGCGTGAATTAAGAAAGATATTGTTGACGTTGCTCGGCGTGAGTGCGGCTTTCCTTCGAGGGGAACGCGAGTCTTTGGAATCTGTTGACAGGCTTTCTTCAGATTACTTACTAACACCCTGTGGATAATTTTATCCACAGGGTGTTATGCGAAAAACACGCGCCTGATTTGCTAATTTTGCATTTACGCAGAGTCGCGCCCCTGCGTGAACGTGACGCCCGACAGGACGCAAAGGACGCGAACGGCCCGGCTCAGCGCCGGCCCCCAAGGGAGCTTATAAAGCGGGCTTATAAAAAGCTTGTCTCGATCGTCGGGGATTGCGTTTTCTACAACACCGCGCAGGGATAGGCGTCGCCAGTTTGATTCGACGGAATCTCAAGTTTAACGTGAGGTAACTATCGATAGTGGCCAAGCTGTTCGCAGTGAGGGGATAAGCACCATGGCGATTGGGAATGCCGTGCAGCGTGGGACAATTGTGCAAGTCTATGACGAGAAAAACCGTCCGATATTTATCTTACCGGCGGGCTCCGGTGCGAACGATGGTCTAAGGGGCTATACCGGTTCAACAATCAATATCAAACGTGGACCTTATATTTACACCTATGACGCAAAAGGGCGGCAGATTGGCATGACCGCCGCCCGCTGATCTCGGCAAGTCATTCTTCTTGCGTTTTAACAGATTGTTGTTGTTTCAGCTCGAGTAAAGCCCTGAGTCCTGGCAAGGACGCGATTGAATCTGTTGTTATCTGAAAATTTTGATTGGTGATTTTCTTCAGTATAATGTAAAAAATAAATAGAATAATTATTGGAAACACAAGTGTCTGAAGTATAAATATTTGGAACAAGGCGATCAGATATTTTGCGGAATTTGGTAGGTTAGGCGCTACTGATGCCGTTAAATTATAATAATATTTTGCTTCTTGTTGTATATCAGAATATACTTGTACTATACCAGAATATTTCTCCGTTATATAGTAATAAAATCCAGAATTTTCTTGTTTTTTATTATCCTTAGAGTCATTTTTTATGTTTTTTGAATCAATTTTATTGTTATTCTGACTGCTATAACTACCTTCTTCTGAATTTTTTTCTTGATAATCATTATTTTCTGCCGATTTCGCGATCTCTCTAAGAGCAGTAAATGAGTCACCGTAATTTTTGGTAAGGAAGTGCTCAGTTAGTAAATCTCCTGCCCACCCAGAGACTGGAATCGCAAAGCGCAAAAAAATTGCTAGGAAAATCATAAAACGTCCAAGCGTTAAACTACGGCCAAAAGAAATAGAAATTTGATGAAAGTACGAACCTATTATAAAAAATACACAACCTAACGGCAAGATAATTGTTAGAGCTAAGGCCCGAGAAACTTGAATCAAAAGACGTTGTGCAGAAATTGATGTAATACTTATCAACATAACATCTGATAATTGTTCTACCAACTCTTCAATTGGCTGAAGAGTTTTAAAAGGATGGATTTCTGCGTTAAGAAGTGGTAGTGATATTTTTACATCGCCAGATTCTAATTCTGATATCACAGAATTGAATATTCTTAAAATAACAAACGTGCTAATCGCCTTTTCATTAGAATTATCTAAATATAAAACAGCTCGATTTTCCATATATGAAAGAGGAAAATGCCCCACCAAACCTTCAAGAGTGCCAGAGAGACCCAAAATGGCCACTATAATGAGAATGAATTCGTGAGATTTGGCTAACTTGAAAAGTTTTTTTCGAATATCTGGCTTTTCCATCCCCCTACCTCCCTTGTTTAAGATGCCTAATTCACAACACCGCGCAGCGGTGATCCGGCAGATCGAGCACCAGCATCCGGCCGGGCTGGTGGGTGATCGCGAAAGGCGGCCGCATCGCCGCGATCACCGCTTGCGGCGTAACCCCACAAGCCCAAAACACCGGCACTTCATCGGCCATCACCGCGACCGGTGCGCCATAATCCGGCCGGGCGAGATCCTCGATCCCGATCATCTGCGGGAGACCAAGATGCACGGGAGCGCCATGCACGAAGGGAAAGCGCGAGGTGATCTGCACCGCGCGGATTGCGTCCGCCGGGCGGAAGGGTCGCATGGAGACCACCATCTTGCCCTGGAACGGCCCGGCGGGGACGCAATCGATATTGGTGCGATACATCGGCACCTCGGTTCCCGCCGCGGCGTGGCGGAGCGTCATCCCCTCGGCAAGCAGGGCCGCCTCGAACGTGTAAGAACAGCCGATTGCGAAGGCGACGAGGTCATCGCGCCAGACCTCGCGCACCTCCGCCGGTTCGGCGATGAGTTCGCCGTCCCGCCAGACGCGATAGCCGGGAAGATCGGTGCGCAAATCGAGATCCTCGGCAAGGCCAGGCAAATCCACCGCCCCCGGCTCCGAAACCCCGAGCAGCGGGCAGGGTTTCGGGTTGCGCTGGCAGAACCGCAGAAAATCGTTCGCGAGGTCGGCGGGAAGAACCACGAGATTGGCCTGGGCAAAGCCAAGCGCGAGCCCCGCGGTCGCACCTGAGAATCCAGCCCGGCACGCGAGACGTGCCTCCCGCCCGGTTTTGAGCGTGGCGCGATCGCTGCGATCGGTTGCGAAATCCATGGCCAGTCCCTCCTGATTACATGCCGAGATAGGCGCGCCGCACCTCCGCATTGCCGGCAATCTCGGCGGCGGCGCCCGCGAGAACGATGCGGCCAGTCTGCATGACATAGGCGCGATCAGCGATCGCCAGCGTCTCGACAAGACGCTGTTCGACGATCAGGATGGTGACGCCGCTGGCCCTGATCCGCGCAATCGCCGCGAAAATATCATCGACGAGGCGCGGCATGATGCCTTGGGAGGGCTCATCGAGCATCAGAAGGCGCGGCGCCGTCATCAAGGCACGCCCAATCGCGAGCATCTGCTGCTCGCCGCCCGAGAGCGTCTCGGCGCGCTGACGAAGCCGCTCGCGCAGACGCGGGAAAAGCGCGAAGACGAGATCGAGCGGGCGAAAACGCTCCGGCCCGCGCCGCGCATAGGCGCCGAGGCGGAGATTGTCCTCGACCGCAAGGCGCGGAAAGAGCCGCCTCCCTTCGGGCACCAGCGCGACGCCAAGCCGGCTGATCCGATGCGGCGCCAAGCGTGCGATCGGCCGGCCATCGAACAGGATCTCCCCCGCGGTTGCGACCTGGCCGGCGATGGCGCGAAGCAGCGTGCTTTTCCCGGCGCCGTTGGCCCCGACCACGGCGACGATCTCGCCCGGCGCGATCGCGAGATCGACGCCATGCAGCGCGGCAAGGCCACGATAATGCGCGGACAAGTGGCGGGCTTCGAGTAAGAGCCGCTCATCCGCCATAGCGGTCTCCGAGATAGGCGCGGATCACCTCCGGATGGCGGACGATCTCGGCCGGCGCCCCTTCGAGCAATTTTCGCCCGAGATTGAGGACCACCGCGCGATCGATCAGCGGCAGCAACACCTCCATCACATGCTCGACCATGATGATGGTGATGCCTTGCGCGCGGATATCGCGCACCAGCCGCATGCCGGCCTGCGCCTCGGTCGGCGTGAGGCCGGTGAGCATTTCATCGAGCAGCAAAAGCCGTGGCCGGGTTGCCAGCGCGCGGGCGATCTCGAGGCGGCGCTTCTCCGGCGGCGAGAGGCTATGCGCGGGCACATCACGCCGCGCAGTAAGGCCACAAAATTCGATCACCTCCCCTGCCCTCGCCATCGCCGCAGCACTTCTGCGCGCACGCAGGAACGCGCCGACCATGACGTTTTCCAGAACGGTCATCGAATCGAAGCTGCGTACCACCTGAAACGTCCGCCCTATCCCAAGCCGAGCGCAGGCAACCGCGCCGATGCCGGCGATCTCCTGTCCCGCGAACCTGATTGCGCCACGATCGGGGGCGATCTCACCGGCGATGATGTTGAACAGGCTACTTTTGCCGGCGCCGTTCGGGCCGATGAGGCCGAGAATTTCGCCAGCCGCGACAGCGAAGCCGATATCGACATTGGCGGCGACGCTGCCAAAGGATTTGCTGATGCCACGGACTTCGAGGAGCGGCTCACCCATGCCCGGTTGCGCCCCGCGACGCGCGGATGTGGAAGAAACTAACCAGCCCCTCCGGGCGGGCGAGCGCCAACGCCATGATCAGCGCGCCATAGACCATGAGATCGATGCCGCCGGCGGCACTCCCGAGCCAGGCGACAGAAAGCTGCTGCACCGGGATCAGCACCGCAGCACCCAGAAGCGGCCCCCAGAGCGTGCCGATGCCGCCGACCACGGCGGGCAGCGCGATCAGCACCGAAAGCGAGAGATCGAGCGTGCTGTCAGGATCGATGAAGCCAATATATTGCGCATAGAGCGCGCCGCCGATGCCGGTCGCCGCCCCGCTAATCGCCGCCGCGGCAAGCTTGCTCGGATAGATGCTGACGCCGAGGCTGCGCGCCGCCGCGACATCATCCTTCACCGCGCGCCAGAAAAACCCCCAGCGCGAACCCTCGATCAGCCAGGCGACAAACCAGATCAGCGCGGCGTAGGCGAGCATGACATAATGAAATGGCAGGATCGCAGTGCGGAAGGCAAGGTTGGCCCAGCTTTCGCCGTGAAAGGGAATGGTGATCCCTTGCGCGGCATTGATGAAATCCCAATTCGCCGCGAGCAATGCCGCCATCATGCCGATGACCAGGGTCGCGATCGCGTAGTAATGGCCGCTCAAGCGAAAACACGGCAGGCCGACCAGAAAGGCGGCGAACCCGGCAAGGCCGCCTCCCGCGAACATGCCAAGGAGCGGCGAAATCCCGAGCCGGGTGAAAAGCAGCGTCGAGGTATAGGCGCCGATCCCGAAATAAAGCGCATGGCCGAGGGAAATTTGCCCGCAATAGCCGCCGAGGATGTTCCATGCCTGCGAAAGACCGGCATAAAGCAGGGTCAGCACGATCAGCCCGCGCAGATAAGCATTGCCAACACCAAACGGCAGCGCGGCCAGCACGACGAGGACAACGATGCCGAGCCAAAGCTCGCGCCGACGCCGCGCCACGAGCGTTCCCCTCACCGCGCCCGCCATCAGAGGCGCCCGAACAGGCCGCGTGGCCGGATCATCAGAACCGCGAGATAGATCACGAAAATCCCGATTTGCTTTAAGGCGGGATCGATGAAAAGCGCGGTGAGCGCTTCGGTGAGCCCGATGATCAGGCCGGCAACCAGGGCCCCGAACATCGAGCCGAAGCCGCCGAGTGCGACGGTAATATAGGCGATGAGCGCGAAATTGGTGCCGACATCAGGGGCGATATAATAGAAGTTCGCCAGCATGACACCGGCGATGCCGACGCTCGCCGTCCCAATCCCCCAGCCGATTCCAAACACCCGGTCGCGATCGATACCGATCAGCGCGACCGCTTCATGATCCTCACGCGTCGCCTCCAGCGCCCGGCCGAATTCGGTGCGCGACAGCAAAGCGAGGGCAAGAAAGACCAGGAGTGCTACGATCCCGCTCACCACCAGCGGCAGCGGCAGGATGATCCCGTTCAACGCAAATGTCCGGCCGCCGAGAAGAGTTTTATTGATGCTTTGAAAATCACTGCCGAACAGAAACTCCGCGGCACCGACGAGAAAGATCGAAAGCCCGAAGGTCACGAAAATCTGCACCATGCCGGCATTGACCCGGACCGCAAGAGTGCGCGCGATCAGGCCGCGATAAATCGCAACCCCGGCGATGAACAACAGCAAGGCGACCAATGGCAGTTGCAAAAGAGGGTCGAGGCCGGTCGCGCGATGGATGAGCAAGGTTGCATACATCGCGACCATGAGCAGGGCGCCATGGGCGAAATTGACCACGTCCATCAGGCCGAAGATCAGCGTGAGCCCGGCGGCAACGACGGCGTAGACCAGCCCCATCAGCAGGCCGCCAATCGCCACCTGAGCGATGAGGGCGGCACTCATGGCGCGGTAAGCCGGAGCACGCGCGTCACCGCGCGATATGCCAGATCGGCGGCGCGGTCGCGATCTCGAACGGAAACACCGCCCGCCACTCGCCTTTTTGTTGCTGCAAAATCACCGGATTGCTTTTGATGTTTTGCCCGGTTGCATCGAACTTGACTCCCGCCCACGGCATAATCGTTTGGTCGCCTGGGATGTCGGTCGCGCGCAGCGCCTCGCGCAACGCCATGTTATTGGTCGATTTCGCGCGGTTGAGCGCATCGGCGAGAACCTGCAGCGCGGTCAGTTCGCGCGCCGTCAGATCATTGAGATCCTTGTTCGCGCCGCTCGCTTTGAAAAGCGCGTTGACCGCCGGAATCGCCGGGCGTTGCGTCACGGCATCGATCGCGAACGCCGAACGGCTCATCACGCCCTCGGCCAGCGGGCCGACCGCGGCGATGAAGGCGGGATCAATGAAACCGGCATCCTGGGCCATGATCGCGCGCGGCGTGTAGCCGACATCATGCATCGCGCGGACGAGCAGGATCGCATCGCTGGTGTAAGACGACGGCATCAAAACATCGGCATCGGCGGCGCGCAGCCGCTCGGCTTCGACCGAGAGGGAGGGGATGTTGGCCTGATAGGAAATATTGGCGAGCACCTTGATCCCGGCGGCCTCGGCCATGCTCACCTGGAGCTTCGCGCTGTCGCTCCCGAACACCGAGTTTTCGTGAATGATCGCAACAGTTTTCGCCTTCTCGCCGGTCTTTTCGCCGAACGCCGCGAAACAGTCGAACATCGCCTTGGTGAAATCGATATCGGTCGGCGAGGGGCGAAAAAACCAGTCCAGCCCTTGCTTGTTAAGGCTTGGCGAAGAATTATCGGCGGAGATATAGGGAATTTGATAGCGGTTGCAGATCTGGCTGATGGTGACCGCGGTCGCACTGGTGTAGCTGCCGATCACCGCGACCACGTGGTCTTCGGTGATGAAGCGTTCGGCGGCGCTGCGGGCGATTTGCGGGTTGTTCTGGCTGTCGGCGAAAAGCAACTTGACCTTGGCGCCGCCGAGCCCGGCAAGTCCGCCGCCTTTCCCGAGCAGCATCGGAATATCGTGATCGCCGTTGATGATAGCGGCCATGGTTTCAAGGGCGTGCTTGGCGTCCTGGCCGATCGCCGCGGCATTGCCGCTCAGGGGAAAGACAGCGCCGATCGTGATCTCGTCCGCCGCCCGCACGGCGCGCGCAAATCCGGCGCCGAGCCCGATCGCCGCGGTTCCCGCGAATAAATGTCGTCGTGTGACGCCGGTCATCTCGATCACTCCTTCCGGTTGTTCCTGCGCAAATCACGGGTCGCGCTGTCATCGACACCACCCGCGGCGGTGAGGGCGACACGATAGACGGCGCGCGCCTCATCCTCGCTCACCACGCCGTCGCGGACATCGCGCGCCACCGCTTCGGGATCGCGTGCATCGGGCGGGCCCATGCCGCCGCCGCCGGGAAGTTTTAAAATCAACCTGTCGCCATCGGGAATAATCTGAAATCCCTTGGCGCGCAGCGGCACCCCGGATTTAAGCCCGACATAGCCGGCGGCGCCCTCATGCCCGCCGTCACGCCCGCGCGGCGGATGCTGAATGCGATCAAAAATCGCGTTGCAGGCGAATTCCATGTCGTCAAGGGCGGCGATTTCCATGATCTGGCCGAGCCCGCCGCGCGTCCGCCCGGCGCCGCCCGAGCCCGGCCGCAATTCCTTGCGCCAGATGACGATCGGGGCGACGTTCTCGGTCGCTTCCACCGGCATCGTCCGCACGCCAGAGGGGAATGCGGTGGCGTCGAGCCCGTCGCGCTGCCTGCGCGCGCCGGTGCCGCCGGAGTTGAAGGTGATGATTTCGAAATCCGGAGGCATACGGTTGCCCTCGCGCCGCGAGGACACCCCGGCGCCGCCGCGCAACGGCGGGTTCCAGAGGCAGGATGAGCCTTCCGCCGCAACCCGGTCAGGCACCGCCTGATGAAGGCACCCCATCATCAGATCGGGGAGGAGCTGGCCGATGACATGGCGGACCGAAACCGGCGCCGGATGTCGCGCATCAAGGATGCAGCCCTCGGGAATCTTCATGCGAAACGGCTGCAAACTCGCCCAGTTGTTCGGAACCTCCGGCGCCACCACCACCTTGATGCCAAACGACGCATAGGCGCGGCAATAGGCCGCCGGAACATTGATTCCGCGCGCCGCGGCCGGCGATGTACCGTCGAAATCGACGCGGATATCGTTCTCGCCAACCGTCATCGCGGCCCTCAACGTGATCGGCGCGTCATAGCCATCCGAATGGATGCTCGAGTGGTAAATCCCAGGTGGGATCTCGGCGATTGCCGCCTCGGTCGCGCGGAGACTGCTTGCGAAAATGAAGTCGGCGAGCCCGGCGAGGTTATCGATGCCGAATTCATCGAGCATTTCGCCAAGCCTCCGCGCCGCGGTGTCGTTACAGGCGGAGAGCGAATAGACATCGCCCTCGAGCTCGACCGGAAGCCGGCTGCCGGCGCGCAGGAATTCAAAAAACGTCTCGTTCGGCCGGCCTTCCTCAAAACAGCGGATGATCGGGATATAGAGCCCTTCCTCGAACACCGAGCGCCCATCGGGCCCCATGCCGAGGCCGCCGATATCGATCACGTGGGCGGTATTGGCGAGCAGGCCGATCATCGTCCCGCGGTGAAAAACCGGCGTCACCACCGTCAGATCATGCAAATGCCCGGTGCCGAGCCAGGGATCGTTGGTGATGTAGTGATCACCCTCGCGCATCGTGCGGGCGGGGAATTTTTTCAGGAAATGGCCAACGCTCTCGCTCATCGCGTTGACATGGCCGGGCGTTCCGGTCACCGCCTGTGCCAGCATGCGGCCCTCGAGATCGAAGACGCCAGCGGAAAGATCGCCGGCCTCGCGCACCGTGGTGCTGAAGGCGGTGCGAATCATCACCTGCGCCTGTTCTTCCACCACCGCGATCAGGCGGTTCCACATCACCTGGTGGCGGATTTTCGCAAGTTCCGGCGCAGCGTTCATCGGCTTTCATCCCCTTCTCTCTCGTGCGTCAGCATGAGCCAGCCTTGCGCGGTGACATCGCCGCGCCAGGAGGCGCCGAGCAATGTCGAGGTTTCGGCTTCGGCGATGATCGCGGGACCAAGGATGCGATCGCCGGGCGAGAGCGCGTCGCGCGCATAAACCGCCCAATCGGCTTCGATGCCGGTCGCGCCATCGCGCACTTTCCGCCGCTCGGCGCTCCGCACCGCGCGCATCATCGGTTGCGGCGGCGGCGGCGCGGGCTCGGGGAGAATCGTTTCCTGGACCAGGAAATAGCTCAGCACCTCGATCTCCGAGCCCGGCACGGGACGATTGTAAAACCGCGCATAGGCGGCCTCATAGTCGCGCTTGATCGCCGCGCGATCCTCGGGTTCGAGATCACGCACCGGGAGGGGGACGGAAATTTCATGCCCCTGGCCGACATAGCGCATGCTCGCCATCCGTGTCTCGCGGATCGCGGCCCCGAAGCTCGCTGGGGCCACCACCTCCCGCGCCTCATGCGCCATCTCCGCGAAAAGCGCGTTGACAGCGGCGATATCGAGGCTCGTGAGACGCTGATAGAGGCTGCGCACCGCCTCAAAACCGATCGCGGCGCGAAGAAACCCGATCGCGCTGCCAACCCCGGCGCCCGAGGGCACGAGCACCTGATCGATGCCGAGCTTCTCTGCGATCCGCGTCGCGTGCACCGGCCCGCCGCCGCCGAACGCGATCAGGGTGCGGCCTTCGAGCGCGGTCGCGGCTTCGATGGCGTGCACGCGGGCGGCGTTGGCCATCGCCTCGTCGACGATTTCGATGACACCGACGGCGGCCATCGCGCTCGAGAGGCCAAGCGGCGCGCCGACCGCCCGCATCAAAGCGGTTCGCGCGGCGTCCGCATCAAGCGGCAAGCGGCCTCCGGCAAAGAGAGCCGGATCATAGCGGCCGAGTTCGAGATTGGCGTCGGTCACCGTCGGCCGGGTGCCGCCGCGCCCATAGCAGGCGGGGCCGGGATCGGCGCCAGCGCTCTCAGGCCCGACGGCAAGGCGGCCGAGGCTGTCGATGCGCGCCTCGCTGCCGCCGCCGGCGCCGATCTCGACCATCTCGATCACCGGAATCCTGAGCGGCAGACCCGATCCCTTGCGAAACCGCCCGACCCGCGCGACCTCGAAGCCACGCGCTTCATGGGCGCGATGGTCATCGACAAGGCAGACCTTCGCCGTCGTGCCGCCCATGTCGAAGGAAAGCACGCGATCGAGCCCGGCCTCACGCGCGATGGCGGCGGCGAAAATGGCGCCGCCGGCCGGGCCGCTTTCAACGAGGCGGATCGGAAACCGGCAGGCGGTCTCGATCGTCGTCAAGCGGCCGCCGGACTGCATGAGATAAACCGGCGCGGTGAACCCGACTTCGCGCATCCCGGCCTCCAGCCGGCGGAGATAGCGAGCGATCGTGGGCTGGACATAGGCATTGGCGACGGTGGTCGAAAACCGCTCCCATTCGCGCATCTCGGGTGCGACCTCGGCCGCGAGCGAGAGCGGAATGCCGGGAAGCAATGAAGCGAGCAGCGAGGCCGCGCGCCGCTCATGCGCGGGGTTGACGAAACCATGCAGAAACCCGATCGCGATGCTCTCGATCTTTGCGCGCGTCAGCGTCGGCGCGAGCGCGCGCACGGCCTCCTCATCGAGCGGGCGCAACACCCGCCCGGCGCGATCGAGCCGTTCGGGCACGGTGAAGCGCAAATGGCGCGGCACCAAAGGCTCAGGCAGCTCGATATTGAGGTCGTATTGATCGTAACGGCTTTCGTTGCGCATCGCGAGAACATCGCGAAAGCCCTCAGTGGTGATGAAGGCGGTGCGCGCGCCCTTGCGCTCGATGATGGCGTTGGTTGCGAGCGTGGTACCATGCACGACGAGCGCGACCTCAGCCGGCGCGATATCTGCATCTGCTAAAATTCGCTGCATGCCATCGAGAACGCCGCGTTCGGGGGCTGCGGGCGTCGTCAGAAGTTTCGTGGTATAGCGGCGGCACCCGCTTTCCAGCACGACATCGGTGAAGGTGCCGCCGATATCGACGGCCAACCTAATCTGCCCACCTTTTTCCGCCGGAGCTGTCCGATCCCGCATACCAAGCCCTTTTTCCCCTGTCGTACCGCAGCATGAAGAGTTTCGCGGAACTGTCAAATCATCGTCTTCCAAATCATCGTCTTCGCCTCTCGCCATGCCGCGTTAAACATGACAATTTCGCTGCAGCGAAGAGCGGACGCTAGCCATTGCGTGATCGGTCCCGGAAGGAAATTCATGAAAACCCTGTTTACCGCCATGCTCGGCACCGAGACCAACAGTTTTTCGGCGCTGCCGACGGGGCTCCGGATGTTTGAAGAAACCTGCCTCTACCGCCGCGCGAATTATGGCGAGGCGGCACCGCTTTATGCCGTTCCCCTCGCCGCCTGGCGCGAGATGGCGGCGGCGCGGGGTTGGCGGGTGATCGAGAGTCTCTGCGCCTTCGCCCAGCCCGCTGGCCCCACGGTGCGCACGGTCTATGAGGCGTTTCGCGATGAGATCCTCGCCGATCTCGAAGCGGCAATGCCGGTGGATGCGGTGCTTTTGTCGTTGCATGGCGCGATGGTCGCGGAAGGCTATGACGATGCCGAGGGCGATCTGCTCGCGCGGGTGCGCGCGATCGTCGGGCCGGACGTTGCGATCGGCGCCGAACTCGATCTTCACGCCAATGTCAGCCGCGCGAAATGCGAGAACGCCACTGCGCTCGTTTTGTTCAAGGAATATCCGCATATCGATGTCGGCGAGCGGGCACGCGAACTTTTCGTAATTATCGCCGATGCTATAGAAGGAAAGACGCGCCCGGTGATCGGCTGGTTTGATTGCCGCATGGTCGGCGTTTTTCATACCACACGCCAGCCGATGCGCGGCTTCGTCGATCGTGCCGCAGCGCTCGAGGGGCACGACGGCGTGCTCTCGGTCTCGATCGTGCACGGCTTCCCGTGGGCCGACGTCGCCGATATGGGGAGCAAGATCATCGTCGTCACCGATGGTGATCGGGACAAGGCGGCGCGGCTCGCGGCCGAACTAGGGCGGGAATTCTTTGCACTCCGCGCCGCGATCAGCCCACCTTATGTGACTCTCGATGACGCCATGGAGCGTGCCGCGCATTATCGTGGGGCACGCCCATTGGTTCTAGCCGATGTCGCCGACAATGCTGGCGGCGGCGCGGCGAGCGATTCGACGTTTGTGCTGGAGGCGATGCTCGCGCGCGGGGTCGAGAACGCCGCGATCGCCATGATTTGGGATCCGATGGTGGTCAGGCTGGCGTTCGAGGTTGGGGTGGGCGCCTCTCTCGCCCTCCGGCTCGGCGGGAAACTCGGGCGGTTTTCGGGCCAGCCGCTCGATCTCGAGGCGCGCGTCATCGGCCTCGCGCGTGACGTCTCCATCCCGTTTGGGGGCGCGATGGCGCCGGCCGGCGATCTCGCGGCGTTCGCGGTCGGCGCCACCGCCGTCGTCTGCAGCACGATCCGCACCCAATGCTTCAGCCCGGTCTGCTTCACCGCCGCCGGCATCGACATCGGCGCGCGCCGCGTCCTGGTGGTCAAATCGATGCAGCATTTCCATGCCGCCTTCGCCCCGATCGCCGAGGACATTCTTTATGTCGCAGCGCCAGGCGCGGTTTCGCCCGCTATCACCACCCTTCCCTATCGCAAAGCGTCGCGCGATCAGTGGCCGTTCGTCGAAAATCCCGCAACGCTCGGGTAATTAGGCGGGGGCGGCGTCAAGGATGGTGAATTGCGCGCTTTCCTGGCCCTGCCAGCGATTGATGCGCAAATGCCCGGCGATGTGGAGCGCCGGCGGGCGGGTGAGCAGGGCGGCCGCGAGTGGTGAGTCGCCGGCCCGGAACAGGATCGCTTTCAGCCGTTCCCCGCCCATGCCCGCAAGCGTGCAGCGCAGCGTATTTCCCTCGCGCCCGATCCGTTCGGCATAGACGACGCGGGCGGCCGGGATAACCAACACTGGCTCTTGATTCATTGCCCCGAACGGCGCGAGGCGGGCGAGATCGGCGGCGAGTGTGAGATTGGCGCCGGCGACGCTGATCGCGCCCTCGATTACCAGATCGGCAGCGTCCGGCAGCGCCGCGGCGGCGCTCAAGCGCTCATTGAGAAAGGCCTGAAAATCCGCCCAGCGGCGCGCCTCCAGGGCAAAGCCAGCGGCCATCGCGTGGCCGCCGCCGGTATGCAAAATCCCCGCCCCCCGCGCCGCGATCACCGCAGCGCCGAGATCGAGCCCGGGCACCGAACGCCCCGAGCCCTTCACCATGCCATCCGCGATCGCCCCGACCAGGGCCGGACGGTTGAAACGCTCCTTTATTCTCCCCGCAACGATGCCGACCACGCCGGGATGCCAGCCCTCGCCGCTCACCGCGAGAACCGCGTGTCCGGCGGCGCGCTGCTCGGCGGCCAGCGCCAGCGCCCCTGCCAGCGCCGATTGTTCCACCACCTGGCGTTCGCGATTGACCTGATCGAGCAGCACCGCAACCCCTTGCGCTGCCCTCGCATCATCGCTCAGCAGGAGCTGAAGGCCGAGATCGGCGCGGCTGATCCGGCCGCCGGCATTGATGCGTGGGCCGAGCACGAAGCCGCAGGTAAAGGCGTTCGGCGCCTCATGGCTTTCCGCGACATCGAGGAGGGCCGCGAGCCCGATTCGCTCGCGCCGCGCCATGATCCGCAACCCCTGGGTCACGAAGGCGCGATTGAGGCCGGTCAGCGGCATCACGTCGCACACCGTCGCCAGGGCGACGAGATCAAGGGCACGCAGCAGGTCGGGCTCGGCGCGAGTGGCGAAATATCCCGCCGCGCGGAGGTGCCGCACCAGCGCGACGGCGCAGAGAAAGGCGATCCCGGTGGCGCAGAGCCCGGTGAGGCCAGAGGTGTCGTCGGGCCGGTTGGGGTTGACGGTCGCGAAAATGGGTGGCGGCGGCCCCTCGGCCTTGTGATGGTCGAGCACGATGATATCGGCCCGTCCGGCGATCTCGGCGAACACCGCTTCGGCGGCGGTGCCGCAATCGACGCAGAGGATGAGGCTTGCGCCCTGCGCGATCAGGCTGGCGAGCGCCGGCGCGTTTGGCCCGTAACCCTCGCGCAAGCGGTCAGGGATGTAGGTTAGCACCTTGCCGCCGAACTCGTGGAGCAAGCCCGCGATCAGCGCCGCGGCACAGGCGCCATCGACATCATAATCGCCGAACACGGCAACGGTCTCAGCGCCAATGACGGCGCGGGCGAGGCGTTCGCTGGCGGGCGCCATGTCGCACAGGATGAAGGGATCGGGAAGCTGGGCGCGGAGCGTCGGGTTCAGAAAATCGCCAGCCGCCTCGGGTGCGATGCCGCGCGCGGCGAGCAGGCGGGCGATGATTTCGGAGACGCCGAGACGCTGCGCGTCGGCAAAACCGCGCGCCCCCTCCCGCCAACGCCAGCGCCGGCCCGCGAGACTGGCGTCAACACCGGCAAAGTCCACGCCTTCCTCAAACCAAGTCAATTCCCCGCCCAGGTCTTGGTGGAGAAATTGTGATGCGCCTCGACATAGCGGACCGTGCCAGATTTGCTGCGCATCACCACCGAATGGGTCACCGCGTGTGCGCCGGAACGCCGCACCCCGCGCAGCATCGGCCCGCTGGTGACGCCGGTCGCGGCGAACAGGACGTCACCGCGCGCCATCTCAAGGGCGCTGAATTTGTGATTGGGATCGGTAACACCCATGGCGAGGGTGCGTGCCTTCTGCGCCTCTGTCTCGTAGAGCAGGCGCCCTTGCATCTGCCCACCGACGCAGCGCAGCGCCGCCGCCGCGATCACGCCCTCCGGCGCGCCGCCGGTACCCATATAAATATCGACCCCGCTTTCCGGCTGCGTGGTCGCGATCACACCGGCGACGTCGCCATCCCCGATCAGCGTGATGCGCGCCCCGGCCTCGCGGCAGCGGGCGATCAGCTCGGCGTGGCGATCGCGCTCCAAGATGCAGACGACGAGATCGGCGATCGCGCATTTCTTGGCGCGGGCGAGGTTGCGGAGATTTTCCGCGACCGGCGCATCGAGATCGACGATCCCTTCGGGCAGCCCGCCGCCGACCGCGATCTTTTCCATGTAAATGTCCGGGGCGTGGAGAAAATTCCCGGCCTCGGCCAACGCGACGACGGCGATCGCGTTGGCGGCGCCCTTGGCGACGATGTTGGTGCCTTCCAAGGGATCGACGGCGATATCCATCGCCGGCCCGCCAGCGCCGACTTTTTCGCCGATGAAGAGCATTGGTGCTTCGTCCATCTCGCCTTCGCCGATCACCACCGTGCCGCTGATCGGAACGGTATCGAAGGCCCGGCGCATGGCTTCGACGGCGGCGCCGTCGGCCTCGTTCTTCTTCCCCCGCCCCATCCAGGCCGAGCAGGCGATGGCCGCCGCCTCGGTGACACGAATCAGGTCGAGAGCGAGATTGCGATCAGTATGAAGGGCTTGGCGGGTCATGCTGGGTCCATTTTGCTCGCGTATATTTGGATGAGAATTCTTCTTTTTCTGAAGAAAAAGAAGCAAAAAGACTTTCTTCCTGGTTCCTCGGAGCGGGGCTGCCGCAGGCACGCCCCAACGGATAAAAATTTTTTTGTTCTTTTTTTTCAAAAAAGAACATCTTCACTTTGCTCAAGCCGGCTCGATGCGGATCAGCGCCGGCCGCTCCACCGCGACGTCGAGGGCGGCGATGCGGGTAATGGCCTGGCGCATCGCGGTTTCGCTGGTCTCGTGCGTGACCAACACCACCGGCACCGCTTCGCCCGGCGCGCGGCCGCGCTGGAGCATCGATTCGAGCGAGACGCCGAGATCGCGCAAGATTGCGGTGACATCGGCGATCACCCCCGGCCGATCGACGACCATCAGACGGAGATAATAGGCCCCCTGATGCGCCTCGATCCCAACCGAGGGCAATGCTGCGAGCGCGCCGTTGGCCGCGCCCCAAACCGGGGTCACCCGGCCGCGCGCGATGTCGATGAGATCGGCGACGACGGCGGAGGCGGTCGGGCCGGCGCCGGCGCCGCGACCCTCGAGCATCACCCGGCCGACGAAATCGCCCTCGGCGACGACGGCATTGAACACGCCATCGACGCGGGCGATCGGGGCGGCCGCCGGCACCATCGCCGGATGCACCCGCGCCTCGATCCCCGATGCCGTGCGGCGGGCGATGCCGAGCAGCTTGATGCGGTAGCCGAGTTCGCCGGCAAGCGCGATATCGAGCGCCGAAATTGCGCGGATGCCTTCGACATGGACCGCGGCGAAATCGACCGGGCGGCCGAAAGCGAGGGCGGTGAGGATGGCGAGCTTGTGGGCGGCGTCGATGCCGTCGATGTCGAAAGCGGGATCGGCTTCGGCATAACCGAGCTTCTGCGCCTCGGCGAGGACTTCGGCGAATTCGCGACCGCGCTCGCGCATCACCGTCAGGATGAAATTGCAGGTGCCGTTGAGGATGCCGCTGATGCGCGACAAACGATTGGCGGCGAGCCCTTCGCGCAGCACCTTGATCACCGGAATCCCGCCAGCCACCGCCGCTTCGAACGCGAGCGCAGCGCCGGACGCTTCGGCGCGGGCGGCCAGCGCCGCGCCGTGGACCGCGATCAGCGCCTTGTTCGCGGTCACCACCGGCTTGCCGGCGGCAAGCGCCCGCTCGACCAGGGCGCGCGCCGGCCCCTCGGCGCCGCCGATCACCTCGACGATGACATCGGCCTCGGGATCGTCGGCGAGCGCCTCGGGCTCGTCATACCAGCGCAGCCCCGCCAGCGTCAGGCCGCGATCGCGCCCGCGATCACGTGCGGAGACCGCGGTGACGGCGATCGGGCGCCCGGCGCGGCCGGCGATGAGATCGGCATTCTCGCGCAAGAGATGCAACACGCCGACACCGACGGTGCCGAGCCCGGCGAGGGCGACCGAAAGTGGCCGGCTCATGCGTCGGCAGCGCTGAGCGAGGGGACGGCCTCGTTCGAGCCGGCCTGGAGAAAGGCGCGGACATTGCGCACCGCTTGGCGGAGGCGATGCGTGTTCTCGACCAGCGCGATGCGGACATGGGTGTCACCATATTCGCCAAAGCCGATCCCGGGCGCGACCGCGACTTTGGCGCGGGCGAGCAAAAGCTTGCTGAAGCCGACCGAGCCAAGATGGGCATAGCGCGGCGGGATCGGCGCCCAGGCGAACATCGAGGCCTCGGGGCTCGGCACCTCCCAGCCGGCGGCGTTGAGGCCACGCACGATCACGTCGCGCCGTTCTTTATAGAGGCGACGAAGATCGGCGACGCAGTCCTGCGGCCCGTTCAGCGCCGCCGTCGCCGCGACCTGGATCGGGGTGAAAGCACCATAATCGAGATAGGATTTCATGCGTGCGAGCGCGCTGATCAGCCGCGCATTGCCGGCCGCGAACCCCATGCGCCAGCCCGGCATGGAATAGGTTTTCGAGAGGCTGGTGAACTCAACCGCGATGTCCTTCGCCCCCGGCACTTCGAGGATCGAGGGCGGAATCCGATCGCCGAAATAGATCTCTGCGTAAGCGAGATCGGACAGCACGAAGATCTCGTGGCGGCGGGCGAAGGCGACGATTTCGCGATAGAAATCGAGATCAGCGACCATCGCCGTCGGGTTGGAGGGATAGTTGACGATCAGCGCGGTTGGCTTCGGCACCGAGTGGCGGACGGCGCGGTCGAGCGCCCGCAGCATCTCCTCATCGGGGGTTGCCGGGACGGAGCGCACCGAGGCGCCGGCGATGATGAAGCCGAACTGGTGGATCGGGTACGAAGGGTTGGGGACAAGAATGGTGTCACCGGGGCTGGTGATCGCCGCGGCCAAGTTGGCGAGGCCCTCTTTTGAGCCCAGCGTCGCGATGATCTCGGTCTCGGGGTCGAGGCCGACGCCGAAGCGACGATAATAGTAGCCGGCGAGCGCGCGGCGGAGGCCGGGGATGCCCTTACTCGTCGAATAGCGATGGGTGCGCGGATCCTGCACCGCTTCGACGAGCTTGGCGACGATATGCGGCGGCGTCGGCCCATCCGGGTTGCCCATGCCGAGATCGATGATGTCCTCGCCTGCGGCGCGGGCGCGGGCCTTGGCCTGGTTGACCTCGGCGAACACATAAGGCGGCAGGCGGCGGATACGGTGGAATTCCTCGGGCATGGGAATGGGTCCGGTCAGGGTTGCGGGGAAGGCTACTCGACGAGGCGCGCGAGCGCGCCATGGCCATTGGCTTCGGCATCCATTGAAATCGCGTCCATCGGCACGCCAGCGGCGGTGAGGGTGGCGATCACCGCCCGCGCCCGGGCGAGCGCGAGCGTTACCGCTGCGGTCTGGGTCTGAGGCGTTGCATTGCTCGCGTCGCCATAGCCGACGACGACGATCGAGCGATTCCCGCGCCGCGCGGCCAGCGCTTTGATCGACTCGATTTCCGCCGGCGGGACAACCGCCGAGCCGATCGGAAAACCGATGGTTAGCGGCTTGGCCTCGGCGGCGGAAAGTGGCGGCTTGCCTGCCGGCGGGGCCGGCGGCTTGGTCGGCGGCGGGGCCGGCTTGGTCGGCGGAATAGCGGCGCCGGGCACTTGCGGCGGCGGTGGCGGGGTCTCGGGCATGCTTGGCGGCGGGGTGTCTGCCGCCGCGACTTGCGTTGCAGCAGCCGGCGTCGTGGCTGCGGACGTCGGTGGTGCGGCAAGCGGCGCCTGATTGACCGCGTTGCGCGGTGCTGGGGTCGGATGCACTGGGACATTGGGCGGCGGTGCGTTGGCGGCGGCGAGCGCGGCCGCGGCCGCCGGCGGCGCGGCGGCCGCGGTATTGGTGGCGCCCGGCGGCGGCGCGCTGCCGCCAAAGAGCGCGGGCGAGGCCTGCGGCGAGGACGGGTCCGGGATCGGCACCTGGGTCGCCTCGTATTGCGCATTGGCGCGGTCGGAGACAAGGCCGGCGATAATCGTTTGATGCGCCTTGGCGTCCGCCGGCGCCGGCTTGTCGGGAACCGTCGCGAGGTTGGGATAGGGGGCGTCCGCCTGGGGCGGCGGCGGGCGCTCGGTCGCGAGGTTGCGATCGGTGAGACTGTCCCACCAATTGGCCGGGTTGACCGCGGCTGGCAGCGAGGAGCAGCCGGCGAGGGCCACCATGGCCACGGCCGGACCAAACCGCGCCCCAAGTCGCTCTCGCCTATGTCTCTGTCGCCAAAGACGCCGTGTTCGCATTGCCGCCATTCCGGTGGTAAACTCGCTGCGCTCTCATAGCGCGCCACCCCCTGGCCGGAAAGGATGTCAAAGCATGGCCGATCAGGAAAACCACAACGACACCACGCCACACCTGCCAGACCCGGCGGCGCTGACCCGCAGCATGGCCGATATCGCCGAGCGGTCGCAGCGCATCGTCGCCGAGTGGCTGAAGCGTCAGAGCGAGGAAGCGCCACGGCCTGACCCACTCAACATCGCCAGCGCCTTTTTCGAGATGACGACACGCCTGATGACCAACCCGGCGCGGCTGATGAAGGCGCAGCTCGGCTTCTGGCAAGATTATATGACGCTCTGGCAGCACACCTCGCGTCGCCTGCTCGGCATGCCTTCCCCCCCGGTCATCGAGCCGCCGGCGAGCGATCGCCGTTTCAAATACCCAGCCTGGCAGGAAAACGAGATTTTTGATTTCATCAAACAAAGCTATTTGCTGTCGGCGCGCTATGTGCAGGACGTGGTGCGCCATGTCGATGGGCTAAAGCCCGAAACCGCCCGCAAGGTCGATTTCTACGCCCGCCAGTTCATCGACGCGATGAGCCCGAGCAATTTCCTGCTCACTAACCCCGAGGTCCTGCGCAAAACCGCCGAAACCGGCGGTGAAAATCTGCTTCGCGGGCTCAACAACATGCTCGCCGATCTCGAACGCGGCCGCGGCCAGTTGCATGTCAAGATGACCGACATGGAGGCGTTTCGCGTCGGCGAGAATATCGCCGTCTCGCCGGGCAAGGTGATCTATGAAAACCAACTCATGCAGCTCATTCAATACGCGCCGGCGACGACGCGCGTCTTGAAGCGGCCGCTCCTGATCATCCCGCCTTGGATCAACAAATTCTATATTCTCGATCTCCGTCCCTCGAACAGTTTCGTGCGCTGGGCGGTAAAGCAAGGGCACACGGTGTTCATGATCAGTTGGGTCAATCCCGATGAACGCCTCGCCGAAAAGCGCTTCGATGATTACATGTTGGAGGGTATTCTTGCCGCGCTCGATGCGATCAAGGCCGCAACCGGTGAGCGGCTGGTGAATGCCATTGGCTATTGTCTCGGCGGCACCCTGCTTGGTTGCACGCTCGCCTATATGGCGGCCAAAGGCGACGATCGCATCAAATCCGCGACGTTCTTCGTAACGATGCTCGATTTCCGCGAATCGGGGGAGATCAATGTTTTCATCGATGAGGAGCAGATCCAGGCGCTCGAGGAAAAAATGCACAAGCGTGGCTATCTCGAAGGCAGCGAGATGGCGACCACCTTCAACATGCTGCGTGCCAACGATCTGATCTGGTCGTTCGTCGTCAATAATTATCTGCTTGGCAACGAGCCCTTCCCGTTCGATCTGCTCTACTGGAATGCCGATTCGACCCGGATGCCGGCGGCGATGCACGGTTTCTATCTGCGCAACATGTATCGCGAGAACCGTCTCACCCAGCCCGGCGGCATCGTTCTCGACGGGGTGCCGATCGATCTCTCGCGCGTCAAAGTGCCGGCCTATTTTCTCTCGACGCGTGACGACCATATCGCGCCCTGGCGCACGACCTATTTCGGCGCGCGGCTGCTCTCTGGGCCAAAGCGCTTCGTGCTCGCCGCTTCCGGCCACATCGCCGGCGTCGTGAATGCCCCCGAGACCGGCAAATACAGCCACTGGATCAACGATGATTTGCCCGACGATCCCGCCGATTGGCTCGCCGGGGCGACCGAAATGGCGGGCTCCTGGTGGCCGGACTGGCAGCGCTGGATCACCGCGCATAGCAAGGCGGAAGTCTCGGCGCGTATCCCCGGCGAGGGCAAGCTCGCCCCGATCGAGGACGCGCCCGGCCGCTATGTCCAGGTAAAAGCCACCTGAAAAACGCGCGGCGAAAGCGAAAACCGCCACCGCGATCCTTCGCGTGCCCTATCCTTCGCGTGCATTGACCGCGAGATGGGCGCGATGCGCCAGAAGCTGGGCACTAACCCGCTCGATCTCGGCGTTGAGGCGCGGGATTAGAGCCTCGGTTTCACGGTTGAGTTCCTGGCTGCGGATCAGCCGCCAGGAGAGGCAGAGTTCGAACAGGCTTTTCGCGCCGATATTGGCCGCGGCACTGCGCAGCGCATGCGCGTGTGCGCGAAAAGCGTTAGAATCACCCGCCGCCGCCGCCGCCGCCATCTCGTGAACGACGTCGGAGGAATCTACGAGAAACGAATCGATCAAGTCAATGACGAAATCATTGCCGCCCAAGGCATGGAGATCGGCGAGCACGGCGGCATCGATCGCGCCGGCGCTGGCGGGACGAAACCGGGGATGGCTGGTGATTTCGGTTACCGCCGGGCTCGCGGCCGCGACCAAAGGCGCATCGGGCACGTGCGCGGCGATGGCGCGCAACAGGCGCTCCGGCTCGATCGGCTTGGTGAGGCAATCATCCATGCCAGCCTCGCGACATTGCTGCGCCGCCGCCTCGGTTGCGTCGGCGGTCAACGCGATGATCGGCACCCGCTCGCCACCAAGCTCGCTGAAGCGATGCAGTTTCGCGGCCTCCAGCCCGCTCATCACCGGCATATTCACGTCCATGAGAACGAGATCGAAGGTTTCAGCCTCGAGGGCATCGAGCGCCTGCTCACCGTTTTCCGCGATCCGCACCGTATGGCCGGCGCGTTCGAGGATTTTGGTCACGACTTTCTGGTTGGTGCGGTTGTCCTCGGCGAGCAGGATGTGGAGCGTGCGCCCGGAAGGCTCGATCACGGGCGGCGATGATGCGGCCTGATCGATGGGTGCGGCGAGGGCGAGAGCAGCGCGAAGGGCGGCCGGCTCGGGCGCGAGACGGGTGCTGGCAAACGCACGAAGTCCGACCGCCGCGAGACCGGGCGCAAGAGTGGTGGCATCCGCCACCAGCGCGATGGGCGGCAGAGTTCCAGCGCCAGCAAGAGCGCCGCGTTCGGCTTCGGGATGGCGTTCGTCGAGGAGCAGAAGGGGCGGGGTGTCAGCGGCCGCGGCCAAGGCGGCTTTCGCGGCGGCCAGCGACGCGAAGACCCGCGGCGCGACGCCCTCTCCTTGCGGCACGAGACGCAAAGCGAGAGCGGGATCGGTGGTGATCAGCGCAAGCGGTGGAATCGGCGCGCGCCCAGCCATATCGTCTGCCGCTGCCACTTGGGTGAGTTGGAGCGGAATCTCGCACCAGAACGTGCTGCCGCGCCCGAGCGTGCTTTCGACGCCAATCTCGCCCTCCATCAAATGCGCGAGCTTCTGGCAAATCGCAAGACCAAGGCCGGTGCCGCCGAAATGGTTGAGAACGCTGGCGTCTGCCTGGGTGAAGCGTTCGAAAATCCGCTCCCGCGCTTCCGGGGCGATGCCGATGCCGGTGTCACTCACCTCGCAGCGCAGGATGACGCGCCCGGCTTCGCCCACCGCGACGTCGGCGGCGATCACCACCTCGCCTTGGGCGGTGAATTTCACCGCGTTCGCCGCGAGATTGAGAAGGATTTCCTGGAGATGGCCGCGCTCACCATGCAAGAGGCGCGGCGGGGTGCGCGCGGTGATGTGCAGGCCAAGACGCAGCCCCTTGGTGGCGGCCGCGGCTGCGACCATGTCGCGCACCTCCGCGAGCAGGGCACGCAGACAGAAATCCTCGGCCTGGCGCGGCATCCTGCCGGCTTCCAGGCGCGAGAAATCGAGAATGTTCGAAATCATCGCGAGCAGCGTGCGCCCAGCCGCGGTCATCGTACGCACCATGCCGGCCTGCTCGCCATCGAGCCCGGTTTCAACGAGCAACTGACCGAAGCCGATGATCGCATTGAGCGGGGTGCGCAATTCGTGGCTGACACTGGCGAGAAATTGCGTCTTGGCGCGACTCGCCTCCTCGGCCGCCTCCTTGGCCTGGGAGAGCTTGCGGATCAGGGTCGTTGCATAGAGCGGCAGGATGATAAGGCCGATGCCGAGGCCGAGGCTGAGGGCCGGCTGGTCGCGCCAATAGGGCGTGGTCACGGCCGCAGCGGCGAAGCCGGCCACCGCGAGCGCCATCGCCGTCATGAGAAAACGGACGCCGAAGCGAAAGCCGTTGCCGAGAACGATCCACAGAAACATTGGATAAAGCACGGCGGTCAGCCCGCCGCCGACATGAAGAGCGCATGAGAGCAGGCCAAGATCGCTGACCAAGCCCAAAAGGATGCGAAAGCTGGATTGTGCGGGGCGCCAGAGCTGATGACAAAGAAAGCCGACCGTGGCAAGCGTCAGCAACGCCAGCACCATCACCGGCCCCGCTGCGTGCAGCCCCGGAATCACCGCGACATAAATGATCATCGCGACGATGAACACCAAGCGATTGAGCGAAATATCCATTTCGCCGCTGCGCGAGGCGCGCCGTAATTCCGCGGCCCGGCGCAGCATACCGCCCGCAAGTGACTTAAGCATGCCCGCCCCCTTGCGTTGCCGCGCCAGGATGGTCGATGACCTGTTTATGGCCATCGGCGACTAATATGTCATGAAACTTCGTCAACGGCGACGCCATTCCGGCAATTCTTTAACTCCCTCACGGCGGTTTCAGGCGAGGTACGGCAGGGTATGCCCTCTCTCGATCAGCGCCGCGAAATCATCGGCGGTGAGCGGTGGCCCAAAAAGATAGCCCTGCACCTCGTCGCACCCTTCGGCCGCAAGCTGGGTGAATTGCTCGCGGGTTTCGACGCCTTCCGCGACGACAGCGATATCAAGGCTGTGGCCGAGATTGATGATGGCGCGAACAATCGCGGTATCGCTTGGGTCGGTCTTGAGATTGCGCACGAAGGATTGATCAATTTTTAGACGATCGACCGGGAAATTCTTGACATAGCTGAGCGAAGAATAGCCGGTGCCGAAATCGTCGATCGCGAAAGTGACCCCAAGCGCCTGCAGCGTGCGCAAGGTGCGCGCCGACGCCTCGGCATTTTCCATCAGGATGGTCTCGGTAAGCTCGAGTTCGAGGAAATTAGCGTCGAAACCCGTTTCATGCAGCGTTTCCGAGACCACGTCGAACACGTTCTGGCGACGGAATTGCACCGGCGAGAGATTGATCGCAAGGCGCAGCGGCGGCAGGCCGCGTGCGCGCCAGCTTTGCGCCTGACGGCAGGCTTCGCGCAACACCCAGGTATTGATCGGCACGATCAACCCGGTCTCCTCGGCGACCGGCAGGAACTCGCCCGGCTTGACGAGGCCGACACCCGGGCGCTGCCAGCGGAGCAACGCCTCCATGCCGACGATGCGGCCGGTTTCGACAGCCACCTGCGGCTGGAAATGCAGTACGAAATGACCCAGCGCGACCGCCTGGCGGAGATCGGCCTCGAGGCGGATCGCCTCGCGCACATTCTGGTTCATGTCGGCGCAATAAAATCGGAAGCTCGCCCCGCCATCGGCCTTGGCGCGATACATCGCGAGATCGGCGTTGCGCAGAAGCTCATCGAGGGCACCGCCGTCAGCGGGGTAGAGGGTTATTCCGACACTCGCCGAAAGCGTCAGGGTCTGGCCGTCGATGCCGAAGGGCTGCGAGAGCGACTCGATGACCTGACGGGCGAGGATAGCGGCGTCCTCGGGCTCGCGAACCTTGGTTTGCAGGATCGCGAATTCATCGCCGCCGAGCCGCGCGACGGTATCGGATTCGCACGCGACATGGCGCAGACGTCCTGCAACCGCGTGCAGCAATTGATCGCCGAGCTGATGGCCGAGCGCGTCATTCACATCCTTGAAGCGATCGAGATCGATGAAATGGAGCGCAAACAACCGCCCACCACGGCGGTTGCGGGCTAGCTCCCGTTGCAATTGTTGCTGCAATAACAATCTGTTAGGAAGTCTTGTGAGCTGATCGTGATGGGCGATGTGACGAAGCCGGCTTTCCGCGTGCTTGCGCTCGGTGATGTCGATCGCCGAGGTCAGCACACTCACCACCTTGGCGGACGTATCGCGAAGCGGTGATTTGGTGGTGAGGAACACCCGCGGCATCCCCGTCCGGTCGATGATCTCCTCCTCATAGGCCGGCAACGCCTCGCCGGTTTCGAACACCAGCCGATCCAGCGCCCGGCTGCGCGCCGCATAGGCCGGCCCGAAGGTCGCGACTGCATCCATGCCGATGCAGCGCTCAGGATCGACGCCGGAGAAATTCGCTTGATAGGCGTTGACGAAAATATAGGTCCCGGTCTCGTCCGTTGCGCTGATCATCGCCGGCACGGTGTCGATCACCTGCGCCAGTCGCTCGCGGCTGTCGCGCAAAAGCGCCTGGCGGGACTGCTCGCTTGCCGCGAGTTCGTGTTCGAGCGAGAGGGCACGGCTCTTGATCAAGCGCTGCTGCTTGCTGAGCTTGAGGAGATTGCGCGCGCGGGTGATGAATTCCTGGTGATCGACCGGACTTTGCAGGAAATCGGTGGCGCCGGCTTCCAGCGCGCGCAGGCGAAAACCGCGATCCTCATAGACGGTGATGACGATCACCGGGACATCGGCGCCGTTGGGTAAGGCGCGGAAGCGGCGCGTGAATTCCGCCCCGTCCATGTAAGGCATCTTGAAGTCGGTGATCACCAGATCGGGGTCTGACGCGGCGAGATTTTCGAGCGCCGCGCGTGGATCGCCGAAGGCGCGTATTTCGGCGCCTTCCTCGAGCGTCGCCGCAAGCCGAGAGAAGATATTGCGGTTGGTTACCCGGTCATCAAGAATGGCAATCAGGGTCATCGCGCGTTTTGCGTTTCCAAGCTCAGCCATGACTCGGGCGCTGGCAGCCGATCATTCAACCATTGACGGATACAGGATAAAGCATTGATAACCCGTTACCAGAAATCGTGGCGGCACAAATAACCGCCACGCCCCCCCACAGGCGTCCCCTGCCGCAGGCAGGCGCCGCGGCGATCCCATCCCTTTCAAAGCGTATCAATAGTCGAGAGTATCGCTGTCTCGGCTAGGTTTGTCACGTGATTTTGTTATGTTTAGTTTCAACTTATTGGATTTTTTCCGCGCCGCCGACCGCCGCCGCTTCCGCCAGAGGCGGGCAAGCGAGCGTCGCGAGGCGCGCGCGCAAGCGTGGCGGCAAAGGGGTTGCGCGGCGGGTCTCGAGATCCATCAAAACGAGAATACTCTCAGCAGTTGCGACGCAGACATCACCGCGGAACAGCCCCTGGCCAAGGGTGAAGGAGGAGCGCCCGAGACCGAGCACCACCGTGCCGATGGCGATGCGTTCGCGCCAGAGGATCTCGGCGCGAAAATCGAGCGTCAGGCGGGCGATGACGAACTCCGTCCCGGGCGGTGCGAAGGGAGTGTCCTGACTGTGGAACAGCTCGACCCGGCCGGTTTCACAAAATGTCGCAAAAACCGCATTATTGACATGGCCCTGGCGGTCAGTGTCGCCATAACGCGCGCGCTCTTCGCTCCAGACGGTGAAGCGCTGGCGATCGGTCAGCGGCAAGAGGGTTTCGGTCATCTCTGTCCTTTCGTTTTTCGGCTATTCTCGTTTTGTCGGGCGTTGCTCTCATCTTGCCAAGAGGCTGCCGCTGGGTCGATCGGGCGCGGCTTCGGCGTCGGCGTCGGCAAGGTCATCGCGCGTGTTGAGGTTGCGGAAGGGATTGGGCTGGCCTTCGCCATAATCGGCGATCGCCGCGCCATGGGCGGAAAAAAATGCGCCGACCCGCCGCTCGCCGCGCGCCAGCCGCGCCGCGAGATCGGAAGCAAGCGCCGCAGCGACCGGCATCAACGCAACCGTTGGGTGTCGCCGCCCTGCCGAGGCAGCGATCGCCAGCGGCCGTCCCGCCGTGCGCCGCGCCTGATCGAGGCGGGCGCGGAGATCGTCGGGGAGGAATGGTGTGTCGACCGGCGCGACCAGGATATCGGCGATCTCCGGCCGGTGCGTCCGCGTCCAGAGCAGCGCCGCGAGGATCCCGGCGAGCGGCCCCGGGCGATTAGCGACGGGATCAGCGAGCACCGGAAGGCCGAAGGCGGCAAAGCGCCCGGGATCGCCATTGGCGCTCACCACCATCGCCGCAACCTGAGGGGCCAGCCGCGCCATGACGTGAGCGAGCAGCGGCCGCCCGGCGAGCAGGATCGTGGCCTTGTCGGCGCCCCCCATCCGCCGCGCGGCGCCGCCGGCGAGAATGACGGCGAGCGTCGCGCCCTTCCCATCCCGCACATCCTTCGCCACAATACTGCCCCGTTTGCCCGCTTCGGCCACCAAAAAACCGCCCTTGCTCTCGGGAGGAACCCATGATGCATCGCCGCGCGCTCCTCGCCGCGTCGTTCAGCCTGCCCGTCTTCGCCATCGGAGGAAAGGCGCGAGCGGCGGAATTCAGCTATAAATACGCGAGCAACCTGCCCGCGACCCACCCCCTCAACATCCACGCCACGGCCGCCGCCGAGCGCATCAAGGCGGCAAGTGGCGGCCGGCTCGAGATCGCGGTTTTCCCCAACAACCAGCTCGGCTCCGATACCGACGCGCTCAGCCAGTTGCGCGGCGGCGCGCTCGAATTCTTCACCCTCTCGGGGCCCATTCTCGCGACCCTGGTGCCCGCCGCGTCCCTCAATGGCATCGGCTTCGCGTTCAAGAATTATGACGAGGTGTGGGCGGCGATGGATGGCCCGGTCGGCGCCTATATCCGCGGCGAGATCGAGAAACGCGGCCTCCATGTCTATGAAAAAATCTGGGACAACGGCTATCGCCAGATCACCACCGCATCGCGGCCGATCCAGGCCCCGGCCGATCTTCACGGCTTTAAGATCCGCGTCCCGGTCAGCCCGCTGTGGACCAGCCTGTTTCGCGCATTCGGCGCCGCCCCCGCCTCGATCAATTTCAGCGAGGTCTATTCCGCGCTCCAGACCCATATCGTCGACGGCCAAGAAAACCCGCTCGCCATCATCGAGACCGCGAAACTTTACGAGGTCCAGAAAAATCTCTGCTTCACCAATCATATGTGGGATGGTTACTGGATGCTCGCCAATCCCGATGCGCTCGCCCGCCTGCCGCCTGATCTGCAGGATCTGGTGACCCACGAATTCAACCAGGGCGCCATGGCCGAGCGCGCCGATGTCGCCAAGATGAACGCCGAACTCGGCGCGACATTGCACGGGCAAGGCATGGCGGTGTTTGAGACCGATCCGACGGCGTTTCGCGCCGCCCTCCAAAGCGCCGGCTTCTACGCCGAATGGCAAAAGCGCCTCGGCCCCCAAGCCTGGGGGGCGCTGACCTCGGTGGTCGGGCCGCTGGCATGAGATTTTCCGACAAAACCGCCCTCGTCACCGGCGGGCTTTCCGGCATCGGCGCCGCCATCGCCGAGGCCCTGGCGCGCGAGGGCGCCAGCGTCATCGCCGCCGATATCATCGCCCCGGCGGAGGCGACGCTGGTGGGTGGCGGCATCCTGCCGTTCCGCACCGATGTCACCGATCCGGCCTCGGTCGCCGCCCTCATCGCAGCGACGAAGGCGCGCTTTGGGCGGATCGATTGTCTCGTCACCTCGGCCGGGATCGGGCGCGATCTGCCGTTCCTCGAAACCCCGCTCGCCGAGTTCGAGCGCATGATGGCGGTCAATCTGCGCGGCACCTTCCTCGTCGCGCAAGCCACGGCGCGCGAGATGGCGCGGACCGGCGGCGGCGCCATCGTCACCATCGGCTCGGTCTCCGGTCAGCGCGGCAATATCGGCCGCGCCGCCTATGGCGCCTCCAAAGGCGGCGTCGCGACCCTGACCCAGGTGATGGCGGTCGAACTGGCGGGCGTCGGGGTGCGCGTCAACTGCTTGGCCCCGGGCCCGGTCGAAACC
Organism: Acidibrevibacterium sp.; assembly: GCF_049965395.1. Lineage (NCBI taxonomy): Bacteria > Pseudomonadati > Pseudomonadota > Alphaproteobacteria > Acetobacterales > Acetobacteraceae > Acidibrevibacterium > Acidibrevibacterium sp. The sequence goes on along the minus strand of NZ_JBMFWJ010000002.1, from coordinate 31,351 downwards.
CCGCTCGTCGCCGAAATGCACGACCCGGCGATCCGCGCCGCTTGGTCACGCGAAACCCCGATGCATCGCTACGCCGCGCCCGCCGAAATCGCCGCCGCCGCGTGTTTCTTGCTCAGCGACGCGGCGAGCTTCATCACCGGCCAAATCCTCGCCGCCGATGGCGGCTTCCTCGCCGGCGGGTTGATCGGGCGGTAGGGAAAGGCGAAGGCATTCTTTTTTGTAAAAAATAACCAAAAACGTTTATGTGTTCGGCAACGGCTTCATGGTGTGCTCACGCCGGCATCCGTAAGCCGAAATAGCGGAATCCCGCCCGCCGAGACCACACCCGCGGCAAGCGACAGCGGCAGATCGACTTCCGGCTTGCCGCCTTCCGCCGCCGGATGGGCAAGGAGATGCAAAACCGCGCCCAGCGCCTGCGCCGAAGCGTCGGCGATTATCCCCTGCCGCGCGAGGCTGGCGACCGCAGCATCGGGGTCGATGAGATGAAGAAATCCAACGCCTTCTGGCGCGAGGGTGTCATCGAGGTCGAGCTTTGCCTCGCCCGACATCGTCGTCCCCCCCCAATCGGTGAGAGTGGCGGCGAGACGGAGCGTGCCATGGTCGGCGCGCCAGGCGGCCTTGGTCGCGGCAAAATCGCGACCGGCCGCCGGCGGCGGCGTGAGGCTGGCATCGAGCGCGGCGCGGCCGATATGGGCACCGAACGGCCACGCTATCGCCGCCGGCAGATCGATCCCGCCGGCCTGGCCATGCAGCGTCAAAGCGGCGGGCTCGGCGGTGCTCGAGAGCAGAAAATCGACCCGGTCGATCGTCAGAACCAGCCCGGAGGCCACCTCTTTCGGCGTCTGATCTGGCCGCACCGTGACGCGCCGCATCTCACCGGCGAGCGGTGATACCGCGTCCGTCGCGGTCAGGCTGGTGTGCAGCGCCGCGCTCTCGGCGGTGATCGCGAGCGGCGGCAGGAGCCCGAGTGTCGCGCGCGCCGTGCCGCGCGGGGTGATGAGGAGATCGCCCGGCGCGGTGAGGGCAACCGTGAGGTCGAGTTCGGGGAGATTGAGCGCGACCCCGCCCGGCATCGCCGCCCCGCCCTTGAGCGCGAAATCCGGCACCACCAGCCGGGCGGCGAAGGGCCAGCCGGTGAGATGCGCGGGACCGCTCTCGACCGCCCATCCCTCCGCCTGGCGCGCCGCCCGCCAACCGTCATAGCTCGCGGTGATCATCCCCCCAGCCCAGCGCCAGACGAGATAATCCGCGCCGAGCAAGGCGAGTAGGCCGAGCAGAACAACCCCGAATAGCCAACGCAGTGCGCGTTTCATGCCAGCAGCCTCGCGATGTGGCGGCGCAGCGCCGGCAAAAGTTCGGCACCGAACCAGGGATTCGCCCGCTCCCAAGCGGTGGTGCGCCAGGAAGGATGCGGAAGGGGCAGATTATGCGGCAAATAGCGACGAAAATCAGCCACTCTCTCGCTCATCCGGCCACGCCCGAGGACGAAATCCTGGGCATAACCGCCGACCAGTAGCGTCAATGCGATCCCCGGCATCAGCGGGCGAAAGCGCGGATGCCAGAGAGCAGCGCAGCCCGGGCGCGGCGGCGCATCGCCCCCGCGCGCAAGCCGCCCGGGATAGCAGAGACCGACCGGCAGAATCGCAACCTTTGCGGTGTCATAAAACAGCGCTTCATCGATCCCGAGCCAGGCGCGAAGACGCCGGCCCGAGGCATCGGTGAACGGCACCCCGCTCTCATGCACCTTCGTGCCCGGCGCCTGGCCGATGATCAGAAGCCGCGCCGTCGCCGAGACGCGGAACACCGGCCGCGGGCCGAGCGGCAATTCGGCGGCGCAACGCACACAGGCGCGGGCCTCGGCCGCCAGCGCGGTCAATGGATCGGTCGTGGGCGTCTCAGCCAAGCGCGTAATCCACCTCGGCGGTATAGACCGCCTGCTCTTTGCCGAGGCGCGAGCTGAACAGAGTGAAATGTTCGACCGGCACCGGCGGCGCGCGAAACAGGTTATGCGCCTGCAAAAACGCCGCGAGCTTGTCGCCGGGCGGGTTATCGAGCCGGGCGAGCGAGACATGCGGCACGAATCGCCGGCGCTCGGCGGCGAAGCCGGCGCGCTGTAATGCGGTCTCGATCTTGGTCTGGAGATGGTCGAGGGCAGGATTGCGCTCGACCCCAGCCCAAAGCGCCGCCGGCTTGCCAGCCTTCTCAAAAGTGCCGACCCCGGCCAGAGTGAGCGAAAAACCGCGGGCGCGGAGCGACGAGAGAGCAAGATCGGCGTCCTCGGCGCGATGGCCGGGTGTTTCGCCGATAAAGCGGAGTGTCAGATGATAATTCTCGGCGCTGATCCAGCGCGCCCCCGGCAAGCCACCGGCGAGCAGCGCCAGCCGTTCGCGGAGCGGCCAGGGCAGATCAAGCGCAACAAAAAGCCGGATCACGGCGTCGCCTTCCCCTTTTTCACCGCAGCCAGCAGCCGCACAGCATAGGGCAACACCGCCGCGACCACCCGTTTTTCCCCCGCCGCATTGGGGTGCAAATGGTCAGCCTGATTGAGGGAAGGATCGCCCGCGACGCCTTCGAGGAAAAACGGCTCGAAAATCACCCCTGGGCGCTTGCCAAGCCGTTCGAACACCTCCCGAAACCGCGCGCCGTACTCAGCCCCCATATTCGGCGGCGCATACATGCCGCAAAGCAGCACCGGAATATGGCGTGCCGCCAAGCGGTCGAGAATCGCGGCGAGGTTGGCTTCCATCACCGCCGGCGCCTCGCCACGCAGCCCGTCATTGGCGCCGAGTTCGAGGATCACGGCCTCGGCCGCTGATCCTGGATCGTCGCCGAGCAGCCAATCGAGCCGCGCTCGCCCGCCGGCGCTGGTATCGCCAGAGACCGCACCATCCTCTAGTTTGACCGAGAGCCCCTGCGCCTGCAAGCCCGCCGCGAGGAGCGCCTGAAACCCCTCTTCCGGCGCGAGACCATAGCCGGCGGCAAGCGAATCGCCGAGCACCAGGACACGGACCGGGGTTTGCTGCGGCGCCGCGGCGAGCAAGACGAGAGTTGCCAGCAGGGCGGACAGGCGCCGCGCCGCCCTCGCGCCCTCGCGTTTGGCGCGGTCAATGCCATATGCTGCCGTCATGGACGATCTCAGAGATATCCCGAGCCCTCTCGCCGCCGCATCCGATCTCGCGCCGCTCATCCGCGCTCGTGGTCTGACGCTTACGGTGCCCGCCGCCGCCGGACCCGTCAACATCCTCCATGGCATCGATCTCGACATCGCGCCGGGGGAAACCGTCGCGCTGCTCGGCCCCTCGGGTTCGGGTAAGACCAGCCTGCTCATGCTGCTTGCCGGCCTTGAGCGCCCGAGCGCCGGTACCATCACGCTCGCCGGGCATGACCTCACCCGGCTTGGCGAAGACGCGCTAGCGCGTCTCCGGCGCGAGCATGTCGGCATCGTTTTTCAGGCCTTCCACCTGATCCCGACGATGACCGCGCTCGAGAATGTCGCGGTGCCGCTCGAACTTGCTGGCCGCGCCGATGCCCGGGCGCGGGCACGCGCTTGCCTGGACGCGGTCGGGCTTGGCCATCGCCTCACCCACCTCCCGGGCCAGCTCTCCGGCGGTGAACAGCAGCGCGTCGCCATCGCCCGCGCCTTCAGCGCCGCGCCGCGCGTGATCCTCGCCGACGAGCCGACCGGCAATCTCGACCAGGCGACCGGCCGGGAGATCATTTCGCTACTGTTTGCCGAGCAACAAGCGCACTCGACCACGCTCCTGCTCGTCACCCATGATCCCGCGCTGGCTGCGCGCTGCGGGCGCCGGTTGCATCTCGCCGATGGCCGCCTTGTCGCCTGAGCGGGCGCCGGAAACATCATGACACTGGCTCTGCGGCTGGCGTTCCGAGACTTGCGGCATGGCGGCGGGCGGGGCTGGTGGCTGATGCTCGCCTGCCTTGCCCTCGGCGTCGGCGCGATTGCCGCGGTCGGCGCCGTCAGGGCCGGGGTCGCGGCCGGGCTTGCCGCTGACGGGCGGCGAATTCTCGGCGGCGATATCGAGGTCGCGGCCGGGGCGGAGCCGGTCCCGGCCGAGGTCGCGGACTGGCTTCGCGCCCGCGGCGCCACGCTTTCCGAGGTGGTGCGGCTCCGCTCGCTGCTCGTCGCCTCGAGCGGGGCGCGGGCGCTGGTCGAGCTCAAGGCGGTGGATGGCGCCTGGCCGCTGGTGGGTGCCGCGACGCTTGCCCCGCCGCAGCCGCTCGCCGACGCGCTTGCGCCGCGCGATGGCCGCTTTGGGCTTTTGGTCGAGCCCGCGATGCTCGACCGGCTCGGCGTTGCGGTTGGGGCGCGGCTCAAGCTTGGCGAGGCGGAATTCGATCTGCGCGGCGTTCTGGTGGATGAGCCCGACCGGGTGGGAAGCAGCGGCCTCTTCGGCCCAAGGGTGCTGATTTCAACCGCGGCGCTCGCCGCGACCGGGCTGATCCAGCCGGGCAGCCTCGATGACCACGCACTTCGTGCAACCTTGCCGGTGGCGCCGGCGGGGCTCGCCGCCGAACTTCGCGCGCGCTTCGCAGCCCTCGGGCTCCGCATTCGCGACGCCGGCGACGCAGCACCCGAGCTGGCGCGATTCCTTGATCGTATCGCGCTCTTTCTCGCGCTCGCTGGCCTCACGACACTGCTGATGGGGGGAATCGGGGTTGCCAACGGGGTGCGCGCTTGGATCGAGGCGCGTGCCCGCAGCGTCGCCATTCTGCGCTGCCTCGGCGCGTCCAACCGGCTGATTTTCGCCGTCTCGGCGACCGAGATCGCGGCGTTGGCGCTTGCAGGCATCCTCGCCGGGCTTGCGATCGGGGCGGTGGCGCCATTCGTGCTCGCCGGGGTCGTGCGGGCCGGGCTTGGGGTTGCGATCCCGGGCGGGATCCGCTTCGGGCCGCTTCTTCTCGCCGGGCTCTACGGCACCCTGACCGCGGCGGCGTTCGCTCTCTGGCCGCTGGCGCGCGGCGTGCGGATCCCGGGGGCAGCGCTGTTTCGTGATGATGTGCTGCCGGCCGCGGTTTGGCCGGGGGCGCGGGTTGCGGCGGCGACCGCCGGGTTGGGGCTCGCGCTCGCCGGGCTCACACTGGCCGCGACCCCTGATCGGCGTCTTGCGCTCTGGTTCTGCCTCGCCGTGCCGGCGGCGTTTTTGCTGCTCCGCGCCGGCGCCGTCGCGCTCATGCGTCTCGCGCGGCTCGGGCGGTTTGCCGCCTCGCCGGCGCTTCGCCTCGGCCTTGCCAATCTCTATCGCCCCGGCGCCGCGAGCCCGGTCATTCTGCTCTCGCTCGGGCTCGGGCTTTCGACATTGGCGACGGTCGCGCTGATCGCTGCCAATCTTCGCCGCGACATCATCGCCGAGATGCCGGCGCATGCGCCCTCGCTCTTTTTCATCGATATCCAGCCCGACCAGCGTGCCCGCTTCCATGCCATCATCCAGGCCGAGGTACCTTCCGGCGCGGTGGAAGAAGTGCCCAATCTCCGCGCCCGCATCGTCGCGATCGGTGGAGTTCCGGTGTCGAAGATCACGCCGCGGCCGGACGTTGCCTGGGTGCTGCGCGGCGATCGTGGCCTCACCTATGCCGCCGCCGCGCCGGCGAACACCCGGCTGGTCGCCGGGCCATGGTGGCCGGCCGATTATGCCGGGCCGCCGCTGCTCTCCTTCGACGCCGATATCGCCGCCGGGCTCGGCCTTCATCTCGGCGATAGCGTGACGCTGAGCGTGCTCGGCCGGCGGATCGATTTCCGTGTCACCAATTTCCGCGCCATCGACTGGTCTTCGCTCGACCTCAATTTCGTGATGGTGGCGAGCCCAGCCCCCCTCACCCACGCGCCGCACAGCTTCATCGCCGCTCTGCATGCGCCGCCCGCGAGCGAAGGGCGATTGCTCCGCGCCGTCACCGACGCGCTGCCCAACGTCACCGGCATTCCCCTCGCCGAGGTGCTGCGGAGCGTCGCCGCCCTGCTCGCGCGGATCGATGCCGCGCTACTCGCGACCGGCGGGCTCACGCTGATCACTGGCGCCCTGGTGCTCGCCGGCGCGGTTGCCGCCGGGCAGCGGCGGCGGCGGCAGGAGGCGGTGATTCTCAAGACGCTCGGCGCCAGCCGAGCGCAGATCGTACTTGCCTGGCTCGCCGAATTCGGAAGCCTTGGTCTTGCCGCCAGCGTGATCGCTGTCGTCATCGGAAGCGGCGCGAGCTATGGCGTGCTGCGCTTCATTCTCGATGTCGATTTCGTATTCCTGCCAGGCGCATTAGCGTGGCCGCTGCTCGGGGCGATGGGGTTGATCCTGCTGCTCGGCGCGAGCGCACTGGCGGCGACGCTCGGCGGCCGGCCGGGACCGCTTTTGCGCAATAATTAGATAATCGTTACGATTGATCTGGATCAAGGCACCCTTTCCCCTCCTCGGCTGCCATGGCGACGGGTGATGGCCAACGAGGAGGCGAACGATGACTGGGGGAGAAATGCTCTATCTCGTTCTCGTGATCGCAGGCGCGGCGATTTTTTCGCTCGCACTCGCCTGGGTCTCGCGGCGATGCAGCAAAAGCCAGATCATTTTGCCATCGGCAGCGCACAACCACTGACGCCGTTCATCGGATAGCCCGTGGGATCCTCCGGTGGGGGGCCAGGTGCTCCCCAACCGAAGAGTGTCTTAGCCTTACTTCAGCGGCTCGAGAATCGAGACATAATTCGCGACCGCAGCCCCTCCCATGTTGAACACCGCACCGAGATCGGCGCGGGGAAGCTGCATCGTGCCGGCCGCGCCGGTGAGTTGCATCGCTGCCAGCGCGTGCATGGAAACGCCGGTCGCGCCGATCGGGTGGCCCTTGGCTTTGAGCCCGCCGGAGCGGTTCACCGGCAATTTTCCGTCCGCCGTGGTTACGCCCTCGAGGGCGATACGGGCACCCTGACCCGGGGCGGCAAGACCCATCGCTTCGTATTCGATCAATTCGGCGATGGTGAAGCAATCATGGGTTTCAACGAAAGAGAGATCCCAGACATCGATCCCGGCTTGCGCCAACGCCTGCTTCCACGCGAGCGCAGCCCCCTCGAACAAAACGATATCGCGGCGCGACAGCGGCAGGAAATCATTGACCTGGGCGGTTGCGCGAAACCGCACCGCCTTGGCCATGGCGCGCGCGGTCTCCTCGTCGGTCAGCACCAGTGCGGCGGCGCCATCGGACACGAGGGAACAATCGGTGCGCTTGAGCGGCGGCGCGACATAGGGATTTTTCTCGCTCACCGCGCGGCAGAACGCGAATCCGAGATCCTTGCGCATCTGCGCGAAGGGATTATCGACACCGTTCTTGTGGTTTTTTGCGGCGATCGCCGCCAATGCATCCGACTGATCGCCGAAACGTTGGAAATAGCGCTCGGCGATGCGGCCGAAAACGCCGGCGAATCCCGCCGGAATCTCCGCTTCCTCGCGGCGATAGCTCGCTTTGAGCAGGATATCGCCGACCTCTGGGCCGGGAGTTGCGGTCATTTTCTCGGCGCCGACGACGAGCGCGAAACGGCCGCGGCCAGAGGCGAGAAAATCCCGCGCGCCATGCACCGCGGCGGAGCCGGTGGCGCAGGCATTTTCATAGCGCGTCGCCGGCTTGAAACGAAGCTCGGGCACCGCCTGGAAAACCAGCGAGGAGGGAAAATCCTGCGCAGAAAAGCCGTTATTGAAGAGCCCGACGAACACCGCGTCGATCTCCGCAGGCGCGATCCCGGCATCGGCGATCGCGGCGCCCGCGACGCGGGCAAACAGGCCCTCGACGTCGCTTTCCTCCAATTTGCCAAAGGGTGAATGCGCCCACCCGACGATACAAGCTTCCGTCATCACCGCGATCCTTCCCCAGCGTCACCTTGCGCCCGATACTAGCGCAAGAACGCGAGAAAGGAAACCTGCGGCGGCGGCTCGCGCTTCCCCCGGCTCTTGCCTCAGGGCGGGTCGGGTGGGCCGGCGTCGAAGCTGCGGAGCACTTTGCCACTCACCGCGTCGATCTCGACCAGACTAACCTCATAGCCCCACAGAAACGCGAGGTGATCGAGGACACGCTCGGTATCCTCGCCCTCCAGCATGACCCCATGATGCACCCGGTTTTGCAAAAGCAACCGGCGATCACCGTCGAGATCGACATCGACAATCTCGATCTCCGGCTCATGCTTGATGACATCGAAGGAATCGGCAAGCGCCGCCCGCACCGCGCGATAGCCGCGCTCGTCGTGGATCGCGTCGACGACGAGATCGGAGCGGCCATCGTCATGAACGGAAAAGAGCTTCATTTTGCGAATCAAGGCCGGGCTCAAAAACTGACGAATGAAGCTTTCATCGCGATAGGCAACCCAGGCTTCGCGGAGCGTCGCATAGGGATCGCCATTGCCTGCGATATCGGGAAACCAGACCCGGTCTTCCTCGGTCGGCGCGGTGGTGATGCGGGCAATGTCCTGCATCATCGCGAAGCCGAGAGCATAGGGGTTGAGACCAGAAAAGCGCGGATCATCGAAATCGGGTTGAAAGACGACGCTGGTGTGGGAGTAGAGAAATTCCAGCATGCCGCCGTCATCGAGCACCCCCTGTTCATGGAGGCGGTTCATGATGTGGTAATGGACGAAGGTGGCGCAGCCCTCGTTCATCATCTTGGTCTGCTTCTGGGGATAGAAATACTGCGCGATTTGGCGAACGATGCGGAGAATCTCACGCTGCCAGGGTTTCAGGCGCGGCGCCTTTTTTTCCAAGAAATAGAGAATGTTTTCCTCAGGGAGACCGAGCAGGCGCTGCCGTTCGGCGAGCTCGGGATGGAGAATGCGCGGCGACCGACCTTCCGGAAGCGTGCGCCAGAGATCGTTGAAGGTGCGCTCTTCCTCCTCCCGCCGTTCGGCTTCGCGCCGCGCCTCATCGGCGAGGTCGAAACCACGCCGGCGGGGATAACGGCTCACGCCCTGCATCATCAGCGCATGCGCAGCGTCGAGCACACGCTCCACCGCCACCTCGCCGTATTTCTCCTCGCAACGGGCGATGTAGCTTTTGGCAAACTCCATGTAATCGAGAATACCGCCGGCGTCGGTCCATTGCCGGAAGAGAGAATTGTTCTTGAAGAAATGATTGTGCCCGAAGGCGGCATGCGCCATCACCAGGGCCTGCATCGCCATGGAGTTTTCCTCCATGACATAGACGATGCAGGGATTGGAATTGATGACGATTTCATAGGCGAGGCTACTATAGCCGTGACGATAGAGCGCCTCGTCGCGCGCAAATCGCTTGCCAAACGACCAATGCCGATACATCAACGGCAAGCCGATCGAGGAATAGGCATCGAGCATCTGTTCCGAGGTAATGACCTCGATCTGGCTCGGATAGATATCGAGACCAAGCTCTCGCCGCGCGATCTCCGCGATTAGGTCGTGCGTGCGACGCAGATCGGAGAAATTCCAGTCCGATCCCGATGAAATACGAAATCGATCGGCCAACTGGTGGGTCACCCTACCCCCTCCCTGCGTGTCGCTTTATCGCGCGAAAAAAGCTGCCGGAAAACCGGGTAGATCTGGCTGCGATGATTGACTTTGCGCATCGCGATCGGCTGGCCGGATTGCCCGAGACGCTGATAAGCGCGCCAGAGTTCGGTTGCGCCGCCATAGCGCTCGTCTTCCGGGCCGACCTCGAGATAGGCGAAATACTGACATGCCGGCAAGATCACCTTCTCAAGCAGGGCGACGGCATGCGGATTATCCGCCGGCATGTTGTCACCATCCGACGCTTGCGCCGCGTAGATGTTCCACAGCTCGCGCGGATAGCGCGCGCGCAACACCCGCGCCATTTCCTCGAGCGCAGTCGAAACCACGGTGCCGCCGGATTCGGTCGAGGAAAAAAACGTCTCCTCATCGACTTCGCGGGCAACATGGGTGTGACGGATAAACACGATCTCGACCCGCTTGTAACGCCGGCTGAGAAAGAGATAGAGCAATTTGTAGAAGCGCTTGGCAAGATCCTTCATATGCGCCGTCATCGAACCCGAGACATCCATGAGGCAGAACATCACCGCGCTCACCGCTGGGCGCGGCACGTCTTCGAAACGGTTGTAGCGCACATCTACGGGATCGATGAATGGCACGCGGCGGGCGCGGCGGCGCTCGGCCTCGAGTTCGGCCGCGAGCCGCGCCAGGGTTTCGGGATCTGTGTCGCCCGAGACGCGTAAACGCGCAAGCTCTTCCTCGCGCGCCGCGATTTCCTCGGGACGCGGGCGGCGGAGCGCGATCCGACGCGAGAGGCTGTTGCGCATGGTGCGGACGAGATTGAGATTGGCGGCGGCGCCGCTGATCTGAAAGCCGGCGCGCCGCGGCGTCGCGCCTTCGGTATCACGTAACTCCTTGCGCAAAAGATCGGGAAGTTCCAAGTCTTCAAGAAAAAGGTCAATGAATTCGTCACGACTGAGAACGAAGTGGAACGCGTCCTCGCTGTCGCCGTCGGGAGAGCCGCCACGGCCGCCGCCTTCGCTCTGCGGCGGCCGTGGGATACGATCACCCTCGACATACTCCTTGTTGCCCGGCGCGACATGCCAGCGCTCGCCGCCTTGCCCGGATTGATAAAGGCGCGGCTCGCGCAGCGTATCCGCCTTGATGCGGATGCGATGATTGCTCGGCCCGGTGATGCCCTCGCGCGCCGACGCTTCGCGAACGGCATCGAGAATCTGCTTTCTGGCACGGCGAAGAAACCGCTGCCGGTTGGCGAGACTCTTGCCCTTGGGATTGAGCCGTCTGTCGATAATGTTCACGCGCCGTTCCGCCTTCCTACTTCGCTCAGCCCGCCTGCTTCGCGCGCATGTACCATTCAACGAGGCGACGGACTTGCCGTTCGGTATAGCCGCGCGACATCATGCGCTGGACGAACTCGTTGTGTTTCTTCTCCGTCTCGTTTTCCTTTTTGCTGCCGAAACTGATCACCGGCAGCAACTCCTCGACTTGGCTGAACATACGGCGCTCGATCACTTCGCGGATTTTCTCGTACGATGTCCATGCCGGATTGCGCCCGGCATTGGCGGCGCGAGCGCGGAGCGAGAATTTCACCACCTCGTTACGGAAATCTTTGGGATTGGCGATGCCGGCGGGCTTTTCGATCTTGGTCAGCTCGAGATTGAGCAGTTCACGATCCATCAGCTGCCCGGTGTCGGGGTCCTTGAAATCTTGGTGTTCTATCCAGGCATCGGCATAATCGACGTAGCGGTCGAACAAATTTTGCCCGTAATCGTTATAGGATTCGAGATAGGCCTTCTGGATCTCGTTGCCGATGAACTCGGCGTAGCGCGGCGCGAGTTCGGCCTTGATGAATTCGAGATATTTCTTCTCGGTCTCATTGCCGAACTGCTCGCGCCGGATCGCTTGTTCGAGCACATACATCAAATGCACCGCATCGGCGCCGACCTCCTGGGTGTCGTAGTTGAAGGTCGCCGACAAAACCTTGAAGGCAAAGCGCGTCGAAATGCCTTCCATGCCTTCATCGAGGCCGGCGGCATCACGATATTCTTGTACCGACTTGGCGTGAGGATCGGTCTCTTTCAAGCTCTCGCCATCATAGACGCGCATTTTGGAAAACAGGCTGCCTGAGGCCGGCGGACGAAGCCGCGACAGCACCGAGAACCGCGCCAGCATCTCGAGCGTGCCCGGCGCACACGGGCTTTCGGCGAGTTCACTACCCTGGATCAGCTTTTCATAGATGCGTTCTTCCTCGGTGACGCGTAGGCAATAGGGAACCTTGATCACGCAGATGCGATCGATGAAGGCTTCATTGTTCTTGTTGTTGCGGAAACTTTGCCACTCCGCCTCGTTGGAGTGGGCAAGGATGATGCCCTGGAATGGGATGGCGCCGATATTCTCAGTGCCGACGTAATTACCTTCCTGCGTCGCGGTGAGTAAGGGGTGCAGCATCTTGATCGGCGCTTTGAACATCTCGACGAATTCGAGCAGCCCTTGCGTTGCGCGGTTGAGGCCGCCGGAGTAGCTGTAGGCGTCGGGGTCGTTCTGGCTGTAATGTTCGAGCTGACGGATATCGACTTTTCCGACCATGCTCGAAATATCCTGGTTGTTTTCGTCCCCTGGCTCGGTCTTGGTGACGCCGATCTGGCGCGCGCGCGAGGGGTGAAGGCGCGCGACGCGAAACCGCGTGATGTCGCCCCCGAATTCATCGAGCCGCTTGAGCGCCCACGGTGAAAGCAGGCCGGTCAGGCGTCGGCGCGGGATGCGATAGCGCGCTTCCAGCGCCTCGCCCGTGATTTCCGGATCGAAGAGGCCGAGCGGGCTCTCGAATACCGGGCTCAGCTGATCGCCGGCCTTGAGCACATAGATCGGCAGTTTTTCCATCAGATGCTTGAGCCGCTCGGCGAGCGAGGATTTGCCGCCGCCGACCGGGCCGAGCAGATAGAGAATCTGTTTCCTTTCCTCGAGACCTTGTGCTGCGAATCGGAAGAAATTGACGATTCGCTCGATCGTCTCCTCCATTCCATAGAAATCCGCGAAACTTGGGTAAACCCGGATGGTGCGGTTCATGAACACGCGGCCAAGGCGCGGATTTTTCGAAGTGTCGAGGATTTCGGGCTCGCCGATGGCGGCGACCATACGTTCGGCGGCGGTGGCATGGGCCATCGGATCGTCACGGCAGAGATCAAGATACTCGCCGAGCGACATCTCACTTTCGCGCTTGCTCTCGTAAGCGTGCCGAGACTGGGAAAACAGGTCTTCGATGAAACTCATCGTCGCTCCGTGGCTTTGTTTGAGAGGAAAATCAGGGGTTAGGTGGCGCGGGCTGGCTCCTCGGAGAAAATTGTTCTTTTTTTGTTCTGACTGGTGTCATGGATTTACGCCGGATTGCGTGGCGGCGCAAGGAATTTTTTCCTTGACTGGTTTCCTGCCGTACCGTCCACCCGCCCTGTGGCGGGTATAATTTTCGCAACCCCGCGTGGCATCCTGCTGCCATGGCATGCGCATACTCCTTGATCTGCGCATCGGGCGGCGGCTTTGCCGGCGCCGCGCGGCGCCATCTGCATCTCAACGCCATTTAGTTTAGCACGAACTTGCCACGCATTATTTAATTTTTCGGCATCAAGCGGCAAGGTTCTGAGCCCGGACAACTTGTATCGTCCGTCGGGTCGTCTCGGCGGCGCTGGTGGCGCCCATCATACACGCCGCGCGCATCCCTTGCCGCGCGCTGACACCCTCGCCCGGGGGAAAAGTTTTTTGGTTCTTTTTTTCAAAAAAGAACCAAAGAGAGCCCTTCTTTTTTTATAAAAAAAGAAGCAAAAAAATTTTCAATTGAAGGGGTTTATCTTCCCTTGAAGGCGGGTTTACGTTTTTCGACGAAGGCTTCGCGCGCTTCGCGGTGGTCTTCGGTCATGCCGGTGCGTGCCTGGTGGAAGGCCTCCATGTCGAGGACATCGGCGAGACTAGCGGTTTCGGCGGCAAGCAGGTTGCGCTTCATATAGGCATAGGCGAGACGTGGCCCCTCGGCAAAGCGGCGGGCCAGCGTCTGCGCTTCCGTCATCAGCGCCCCATCCGCAACAACGCGGGTGACGAGATCGAGGCGATGGGCCTCGCGCGCGTCAATCGGCTCGCCGAGGAGATAAAGCTCGCGCGCTTTCGCCGGGCCAGCGAGCTTGGTGACATGGTAGGAGCCGCCGAAATCGCCGGAGAATCCAACGCCCGCGAACGCCGTGCCAAAGCGCGCGCTTTCAGCGGCGAGGCGGAGATCACAGGCGAGCGCGATGCCGAGCCCGGCGCCGAAAGCGGGACCATTGATCGCGCCGATGATGATTTTCGGCGATTGGCGGATGAGCAGAATCAGCTGATGGCGGAGTCGCAGCTCGGCGGCGCGGCGTTCCATGCTGTCATCGGTGCGCGCGGCCATCGCCTTGACATCACCGCCGGCGCAAAACGCGCGCCCGGCGCCGGTCAGGATGACGGCGGCGATATCGGGGTCGACGGCGATGCGTTGCAGCGCCGCGATCAGCCCATCCAGCATCTCCGCCGAGAGGGCATTCAGCCGGTCCGGGCGGTTCAGGGTCAGGGTCGCGATGCCCCCGGCCACGCTTTCGATCAAATCGCTCACTGGCTTCCTCCATGTCTGTGTCGGGGAAGCCTAGCCCGCAAGCTCAGCCGCGAGAAGGGGCGAGGCGCGGCCAGCCGCGCTTCTGTGACCAGTGAAATACCGTCTCGCCGCGTGGCTCGGCCCAAACCGCGCCGGCCGGCGCCTCTGCCTTCCGCCAGAGGGTCGCCTCAAAAGCCTCGATCCCCGGCATCAGGCAGCGTGCCCACTCATGATAAGCGCCGAGCAGCGCATCGGCGGCCGCCGTGGTCCCGAAACCGATCAGTTCGGCGCCATTGCAAAGCGCGAGTGAGCCGGCCGCCTCGTCGAGGAGGCCGATCCCGGCGACATCGAAACTGCCGCCAGCGGCGCCGGCGATCTGCGGGTTAACCCCCTCCCCTGCCCCGCCCACCCCCATCCCGCCAGGCCCAAATACCGTAAAACGCGGCTCGATTTTGGTGAGGAAGGAACGGAGGGGAATCGTCGCGAGCGAGAACGGCGTCGTCGCATAGCGGGTGCGGCCGAGCGGCATCGGCAGGCGAACCACCTCGCGCAGTGCGACCTCTTGCCAAAGCGGCGTCTCGGCCAGGGCGCGCGGCGCGTAATCGGCGCAAGCGAGAGCCCCGGTCGGATAGATGAAGCAGCAAGCGAGCGAGGCCTCGGCGCGAAATCCGCCTGCCTCGGTGCGCCGCAGCAGCAAGACGTCATTGCCGAGACCCTTGATCTGGAACGGCGCGAGCAGCAGCCCGCCTGGCACCACGGCGTCGAAAAATGGCGCCGGCAATTCGAACAGGCCGGTGGTGAAGATGATGCGGTCGAACTGGCCGAGCCCGGAAAGCGCCGCCTGCCCGTCGGCCGCGTGGACGCGGGCGTTGGTAATGCCGGCGGCGGCGAGCGATTGCCGGCTTTGCGCCGCAAGCGCGGGAATGATCTCGACCCCGACCGCCTCCCCCGTCGGCCCCACCGCGCGCGCGATCAGCCCCAGCATCCAGCCGCCGCCAGAGCCGATCTCGAGCACCCGCTGGCCGGGCTGGAGATCGAGGAGTTCGAGGAGATGCAGCACGATCGAAGGCTGCGAATTGGTCGACGCCATCGGCTGCCCGGCGGCATCGACATAGCCGAGCGGGATATCGCGATAGATCGCACCGAAATGCGCCTCCGCCGAACCGCTCGCGAGGTCATGCACATTGCCGCCGGCCTGCGCGATGTAGCGCTGGACGAAAAAATGCCGCGGGCAGTCGAGAATGGCGGCGCGGAGCCCGGCACGCAGCCCATCCGCGAGCCCATTGGCGCGCACGGTCGCGTCGATCTCACGCGCAAAATTTTCCAGGATGCCAGCAAAGGGCCGGCACGCGGCGGGCTGGAGATTGAGGGTGGGGTTCATGGCGGCGGCTCGCTCCTGGTCCAATGGCGCCGCAAGAAAACCACGAATTCGTTATAGAAGTGTGAGCGGACGTGGACTCACACCAGGAATCGCGCCTGCAGCCGCGCCCGCGCCTCGCGATCGAGGCCGAGCATCGCCGCGAAATAATGCTCGAGCGAGCCGAAACGGCCGCGAATCTCGTCAAAGGCGGCGATCAGCAGCTCGGGATGGACGCGGAGCAACGGCTCGGCGAGTTCGGGCGGCAGATCGCGGGCCAGCGCGCTATCGGCTTCCCAGAGCCGGTTGGTCGCGAGATAATCCTCGAGGATTTGCTCGAACGACACCCCGAGTGCCGCGAGGAAAAGCGCCGCGCCATAGCCGGTGCGGTCCTTCCCGGCCGAGCAATGGAACAAAAGCGGCGTGAAGCCCGGCTGTAGCAGGAGTTGAAACAGCGCCCGGTAGCTCGCCGCGTGATCGCCGACATAGGCGAGATAGGCGCGGCGCAAAATCGCCAGCACATCCTCACCGCTTGCCCGCCCGGTTGCGACGATATCGGCAAGCGAGGCGCCGACGCGCGGTTCGATCGGCAGGGAATGCACCTGAACGCCGCGCAAGCCCTTGAGCTGTGACGGTGCGTGTGCCCGCTCGCGCCGGCCGCGGAAATCGCAAATGCTGCGAATGCCGAGAGTTGCCAGGCGTTGCTGATCTGTGGCGGTGAGCCGCGCAAGGCTCGCCGAACGGAATACCATGCCAAAGCGCACCACCCGGCCCTCGGCGCCGCGATAGCCGCCGAGATCGCGGACATTGCTCGCGCCCTCGAGCGGCACGCTACGCGGCAGCGCCTCACCCGCGTCCATACCCACCCCACATTCGCGCGAATTCCATGACTTGGCGCCCGACCAGCTCGATCTGCCCGCGCACCACGGCATTGGTGCAAGCGCCGGTCTCGTCGAACAAGGGCTGCGCGGCATTGATCGCGGCACCGAACGGCGTCGGCCAGCCGCGCAGCGCATGTATGACCGAGCGAAGCGCAACCAGCGTCGTCCCGGTCGCCTGCCAGCCATGGGCGGACACCAAGCAACCGACGGCGCGGCCCTCGAGATAGGGCCTGGGGTCGTCACGCAGCATTTCGATATGGTCGATCGCGTTCTTAATCATGCCCGAGATCGTGCCGTGATAGCCGGGGGACGCGATGATCAGCCCGTCACAGCGCCGGATCACATCGACGAGGTGCCGCGCCGCCGGCGAGAAATCGGTCTCCGCCGGGTCATACATCGGCATCTGCAATGCGGCACTCCCGATCAGCACGGTCTCGGCGCCCAGCGCCGCGGCGGCGTCGAGCGCGATGGCGAGAAGCCGCTCGGTCACCGAATCCGGCCGCGTGGTGCCGCCAAGACCGACGATGAGCGGCCGGAAGGCGATCGGCTCGGGGTGCGCCATGCTCAGCGTTCGCCCGCTGGCTCTGGATTAGGCGCATCCACTCGCGCCTTTGCCGCGACATCGCCGAGGATTGCGGTAATCTCTGCGCGATCGAGCCCGGCTTCGGCCAGAACCTCCTCGGTATGCTCGCCCAAACGCGGCGCGTGACGGCGGATCGCGAAGGGATCGGCGCTGAACGTCACCGGCCGGCGGACGCTGCGATAACGCCCTTCGCTCGGGTGTTCGGCCTCGGCAAAGAGCCCCGAGGCGATGACCTGCGGGTCATCCTCCAACTCATCGAGGCTCAAAACCGGCATGCACGGGATCGACACCCGGTCGCAAAACGCGACCCACTCGGCTGTGCTGTGCTTGGGCGCTTCCTCTTCGATCATGGCATAGAGGATATCGATGTTTTGCACGCGCTCGGCAAGGCGGGTAAAGCGCGGGTCACTCTTGAATTCGACGCGACCGGTGAATTCGTAGAAATCCTGCCAGTTGCGATCGGAATAAGGGAGGATGCAGGCATAGCCGTCGGCGGTGCGATAGGGCTTGCGCCGCATGTTCAAAAGCCGCCCGAAGCCGGCGCGCCCGAGCGGGGGGACGAAGGCAGCGCCGGTGATGTGCTCGACGAGGTTGAATTCGATCGTGGTCTCGAACATCGGCACCTCGATCGCCTGCCCGCCGCCGCCGCGCGCCCGCGCGAACAGGGCGGCGAGAATGGCATAGGCGATCGCCTGGCCGGTGAGTTTGTCGCAGATCACCGTCGGCGCATAGCGCGGCACGCCGTCGATCGCCGCGAACAGGCCGGCGATCCCCGATCCCGCCTGAATCAGATCGTCATAGGCGGCTTTCTCGCCATAGGGGCCGGCGGCCGCGAAACCATAGGCGCCGCAATAGATGATATCGGGGTTGAGCGCCCGCACCCGCTCATAGGTATAGCCGAGCCGGGCGATCGCCTGCGGGCGGATATTGTGGAGAAAGACATCCGCCCCGGCGATCAGCCGATCGAGCGCCACACAATGGGATTTCTTCTTTAAATCAAGCACCACGCTCCGCTTATTGCGGTGCAAGTTGAGAAATACCCCGCTCATCCCGGGCGAGCGTGAGGGGCGGTATTGGCGCAGGAGATCGCCTTCGGGGCTCTCGATCTTGATCACGTCGGCGCCGAGATCGGCGAGGATGTGGCTTGCGAACGGCCCCATGATAACGGTGGTGAGATCGAGTAACCTGACCCCGGTGAGAGGCGCGCCGGCGTGTGTCCGATTCTTCTCGCTCATGCGCCGGCCAGCATCGGCCACAGCGCCGCCCCGCCGGCCGCAAGGACGCGGCGGCCGATGAGGCGCTGCCATTCCGCCTCGTTGCCGAATTCATCGCGCCAGGACCAAAGCCGGCGGGTGAGGAAATGCAGCGTGTGTTCCTGCGTGAAGCCCATCGCGCCATGCACCTGGTGGGCGATTTCGGCGACCTTGCCCGCCGCTTCGCCCACGCGCGCCTTGGCGACCGCGGCCGCGAGCAGCATATCGCCGCCGCCGAACGCGGCGATCATGCCATCGGCGGCGGCGGTCGCGGCGGCGAAGTGCCCGGCGGCCTCGGCGAGCATGTGCTGCACCGCCTGGAACTTGCCGATCGGGCGGCCGAATTGCTGGCGCTCGTTCGCGTAAGTAAGGGCGTGGTCGAGCGCGTGCTCCATCGCGCCGACCATCTGCTGCGCCCGCAAGGCGGCGCCGAGCGCGCGCATGCCGGCTTGCGCGAGCGGTGGCGCCGTGCGGGTTTCAATGGCGATAGCGCCGTCGAGCTGAAGGGTCGGCCGCGGCTCGCCGGCGAGATTGCGGCGCGGCTTCGCGGCCAAACTCGGCGGCGCCAGCAAGGCGAGGTGATCGGCGCCGTCGGCGGCGCGGGCGAGGACGAGCAGCGTCGCCCGCTCGCCCCAGGGAACGCCGGCGAGATGGCCATGCACCGTTGTTTTGCCCCCCGCTAAGGTCATTTCGATCACATCCTCGGCGGCCGTTGGCGCAAGCGTCACCGGCCCCGCGATCGCACGCCCACCGGCCGCGACCCAGAGCGCGTTGGCCAGCATGGTTTCCCCGAGCGGCAGCGGCAGTGCGTGATAGCCGGCGCGGCGGAGCAAAAGGAGCGCTTCGGCGGGCGCGAGCCCGGCGCCGCCGGCCGCTTCTGGCACCATCGCGAGCGGCAGGCCGGCTTCCTCCAGCGTCGTCCACAGCGCCTCTGGCCACGCCCCGCCATCGGCGGCGGCGAGCGCCTCGCGCGTGACGTGCTCGGCGAGCAGGCGATCGGTCTGATCCCGGAGAATCGTAAAAATTTCGCTGTCGGCCATCGCTCTCTCCCTCACCGAAGCCCGAGGCCGCGGGCGATCATCCCGCGCAGGATCTCGCGCGTGCCGCCGCGCAGCGTGAAGGAAGGCGCGTGCAGCGTCACCTGCGCCAAAGCTTGCGAGAACGGATCCTCGGCGTCAAAGCTCGGCTGGCTTGCGACCAAAAGCCGGGCGATTTCCGGAATTTCGCGTTCGAACGCGGTGCCGACATCCTTGACCAAGGCCGCCTCCACCGCCGGGTTTTCGCCGCGATCGAGCAGCCCCGCAACCGCCGTCGACATGCGCAACAGCGCCGCGAGATGCGCAACCAACCGGCCGATGGCGATTTCCTCGCGCGCGCCGGGGTTTTCGCGCAGACGCTCGATCAGCTCGACCAGAAGCCGGTAATCGGAGAGAAAGCGATCCGGCCCCGAGCGCTCGAAGGCGAGTTCGGACGTCACCATCCGCCAGCCCTCGCCGACGCCGCCGACACGCATATCGTCGGGCACGCGATAATCGTCGAAAAACACCTCGTTGAACTCATGCCCGCCGGCGAGATTGCGGATCGGCCGCACGGTGACGCCGGGGCGCGAGAGATCGACGATGAATTGCGTGAGCCCGCCATGCCGGTCCGGTCCGGCCTCGCCGGTGCGGGTGAGCGCGATCAAATAATGCGCGCGATGGGCGTTCGAGGTCCAGATTTTCTGGCCGTTGATCAGCCAATCCTCGCCGTCGCGCCGGGCGCTGGTGCGGGTCGCGGCGAGGTCGGAGCCGGAATTCGGCTCGCTCATGCCGATCGCGAAATAGCACTCCCCAGCCGCGATACGCGGCAGGATTTCACGCCGCGCGCGCTCTGAGCCATTGCGCAAAATCTGCGGCCCGGATTGGCGATCGGCGATCCAATGGGCGCCACACGGGGCGCCGGCGGCCAGCATCTCGGCGGTGATGACGAAGCGCACCAGCGGCGATTGCGCCGCCCCGCCATAGGCACGCGGCCAGGTGACGCCGATGAAGCCGGCGGCGCCAGCGCGGCGGGTGAAGTCGGGATCGAAGCTATTCCAGGAATTGCGATAGGGGACGAAATGACGTCGCGCTCCCTCCTCGGCGAGAAACGCGCGCACCCGCGCCCGCGCCGCGATGGCCTCTGGCGGCAGATCGATCGCATCGAATCGGAAGGCCTGCATCTCCTCACCTCACCTGGCGCGTCGGCGCCTCGCTTTTCGTATGCGGCGAGCATCCCCCCAAACCGGCGATCCCGCAAGGCCGCGGCTGGGCAAGGCAGGGCTGCGCGATCAGCGCCAGCCGAGCGAGAGAACCGGGAACGCAGCGACCAGCAGAACCGCGACCAGGAGCACGCCGAGATAGGCCCAAATGCGCCCGATCGCGGCGTCCGGCGATATTTTCCCGATCGCACAGGCGGCATAAAAGCCGACCCCGAAGGGCGGCGCGAAGAGACCAAGCCCCATCGCGAGGACGACGACGATGGCATAATGGATTTCCGCGATCTGGAGCGCGCGGGCGGCGGGAAACAACAGCGGGCCGAACAGGATGATCGCCGGAATCCCCTCCAAAACCGACCCGAGCACCGCGAAGGCGGCGATGGAGGCGGCAAAAAACCCCGCCCGCCCGCCCGGCATCGCGCTGACGGCGGCGACAAGGGCGCGCGCGAAGCCCGATTGCGTCAGCGCCCAGCCCATCGCGGTCGCGGTGCCGATAATGAGGAGAATCGCCCCCGAAAGGGACGCGGTTTCGACGAGAATGGCGCCGAGCCGGCGCCACGCGAATTGGCGATAAAAGAATAGCCCGGCGAGCACGACATAGACGACGCCGACGGTCGAAACCTCGGTCGCGGTCGCGATGCCGTCCACCACCGCGGCGCGGATCAGAAACGGCAGCACCAGCGCCGGCAAGGCGATCAGGAAACGGCGCGCGACCTCGCGTTTCGAGACCCGCGGCGCGGCGGCGAACGGTTCGCGCCGCGCCTCGAAAAACACCACCAGAGCAAGGCCGAGCGCGCCGAGGGCTGCGGGCAGGACGCCGCCATTGAAAAGGCCGGCGATGGAAACCCCGGTCACCGACCCGATGGTGATCAGAACCAGGCTCGGCGGAATGGTCTCGGCCATCGCCCCCGAGGCGGCGAGGAGCGCGACCAGCTGGCCCGGCCGCGCGCCACGCGCGCGCATTTCCGGAAACAAAGCCGGCGCCACCGCCGCCATGTCGGCGGCTTTCGAGCCGGAAATCCCCGAGACCAGATACATCGCGACGATCAGCACGTAAGCGAGGCCGCCCCGGACATGACCGAGAAGGCCGGCGAGGAAATCGATCATCGCGCGCGCAAGCCCCGTCATCTCGATCAGAAGGCCGAGAAAAATGAACAGCGGCACCGCGAGCAGCACCATCCCCGACATGCCACCATCCATCCGGCTGACGACGATGCCGAGCGGGATATGGGTGGTGAGCGCGAGATAGCTCAAGGTCGCGGTACCGAAGGCAAACGCAATCGGCACGCCGATCGCAACCGCGAAGCCGACCAGGCCGACGAAGAAGAGCACCAGATTGCCGTTGCCGAGACGAAGAAACAGCGGCTCAAGCAGGGTGAGCGCGAAGGCAACCACGCCCGTCATCGCGAGCGCCGCAAGCCCGCCGCGAAAGCCGCCGGCCGCGAACAGGCGAAAGGCCGCGATCACCAGCATCAGCGCCGCGCCGACGACGAGGGCGGCGACGCGCAGGCCATCGGAAAATGCCAGCGCCGGGCTGCTCACCGGCCATTGGGTGATCATGTAGGCATAGGCGGGGCGGATGATTTCGAGCACGAACACCATGACGATGGCATTGGCGAGTGCCTCGAGCCGGGCGCGCAGCGCGGGCGGCGCGCGGCCGACGAGGGTCGCAAGCCGCATATGCTCGCCCCGCCAGAGCGCGATCGCGGCGCCGAGCATGGCAAGCCACAAAAAGAGGGCGCCGGCGAGTTCGTCCGACCACAGCAAGGGGCTGTCGAAGCCGTAGCGCGCCACGACGCCGGCGAAAAGGATCACGACCTCGAGGATGACCAGCGCCGCCGCCAGCGCCTCGATCCCACAAAGGGCGAGCCGAGCCGCGCGCGCCATGGCCGGCGCGTCAGCCGAGCAGGCGGCGAAGCACGTCGTTGACGAGCGCGGGATTGCCCTTCCCCGCCATTGCCTTCATCACCTGGCCGACGAAAAAGCCGAATAATTTCTCCTTGCCCGCCTTGTATTCTGCGACCTTGTCGGCGTTGGCCGCGAGCACGGCGGCGATCGCCCGCTCGATCGCACCGGTATCGGTGACCTGGCGAAGATTTTTGCGCTCGACGATCTCGCC
This sequence comes from Acidibrevibacterium sp., assembly GCF_049965395.1. NCBI lineage: Bacteria > Pseudomonadati > Pseudomonadota > Alphaproteobacteria > Acetobacterales > Acetobacteraceae > Acidibrevibacterium > Acidibrevibacterium sp. Next base: position 8,850 of record NZ_JBMFWJ010000002.1, on the reverse strand, counting down.
AGGCGCGGCGCCGCTCTCGACCATCTCCTCGAACACGTCTTTGGCGATGCGGCCATTGATCGTGCCGTCTGAGATCAGATCGAGGAGTTGCCCGAGCGCGAGCGCCGAGACCGGCGAGGTCTCGATCGTCCGCCCGGTGCGATTCAAGGCCGCGAAAAGATCGCCGATCACCCAGTTCGCGGCGAATTTGCCATCGCGCCCGCGCGCCACCGCCTCGAAATAATCGGCGCTCGCCTGCTCGGCGACCAAGACCCCGGCGTCATAGGCGGGAAGCCCGTAATCTTTGATGAAACGCTGCTTTTTCGCGTCCGGCAGTTCCGGCAAATCCCGGCGCAGTGCCTCGACCCAGGCGGGATCGAGCACCAGCGGTAGCAGATCGGGGTCGGGGAAATAGCGGTAATCATGCGCGTCTTCCTTGCTGCGCATGCTTCGCGTAATGCCGCGCCCGGGCTCAAACAGGCGGGTTTCCTGCGAAACGACGCCGCCTTCCTCCCAAACCGCAATCTGGCGCCGCGCTTCCGCTTCGATCGCCTGCATCACGAAGCGCACCGAGTTCACGTTCTTGACCTCGCAGCGGGTGCGGAAATCCTCGCCGGCGCGACGCACCGAAACATTGACGTCGGCGCGCATCGAGCCCTCATCCATGTTGCCATCGCAGGTGCCGAGATAGCGCAAAATGGTGCGCAGCTTGCGCAGGTAAGCGCCGGCTTCCTCGGGGCTGCGCAAATCGGGCTCGCTCACGATCTCCATCAACGCAACGCCAGCGCGGTTGAGATCGATATAGGTTTTCGCCGGATGCTGATCATGCAGCGATTTGCCGGCATCCTGCTCGAGATGGAGGCGAGTGATGCCGATTTCACGCACCGTGCCGTCGGCGAGTTCGATTTCGATCACGCCGCGCCCGACGATCGGGTGTTGATACTGGCTGATCTGATAGCCGGCGGGGAGATCGGCGTAAAAATAATTCTTGCGGTCGAACCGGCTCTCGAGATGGATTTCGGCGTTGAGCCCGAGCCCGGTGCGGACCGCCTGGGCGACGCATTCGCGGTTGATCACCGGCAGCATGCCGGGAAACGCGGCATCAATGAAACTCACCTGGCTGTTTGGCGCAGCGCCAAACGCGGTCGCGGCGCCGCTAAAAAGTTTGGCCTTCGAGATCACCTGGGCGTGGACTTCAAGCCCGATGACGAGTTCCCACGGGCCGGTTTTGCCCTCGATCACGTAGCTCATCGCGCCGCCCCCGCACGGAGCGCCGGCCGCGCCGAAAATCCCGCCGCCTTCTCGATCGCCGCCGCAACCGCAAACACCTTTTCCTCCTCGAACGGTCTGCCGATCACCTGCAAGCCGAGCGGCAGCCCGCCGCCGGCGGCATGGTCGGGCGTCACTGTCACGGGCACCGAAATCGCCGGCAGCCCCGCAAGATTGACCGGGACCGTGTAAATATCGTTGAGATACATGAGACGCGGGTCTTCGATTTTTTCGTTTTGTGCAAAGGCGACCGTCGGCGCCGTTGGCAAAACGATCACGTCGCAGGTCTCGAACGCCTTTCGAAAATCCTCGTAAATAAGCCGGCGGATTTTCTGCGCGCGAAGATAATAGGCATCATAATAGCCGGCCGAGAGCACATAGGTTCCGATCAGGATGCGGCGCTTGACCTCATCGCCGAAACCTTCGGCGCGGGTGCGTTCATACATCTCGATCAGATCGGCACCGTCCGCGCGGCGCCCAAAACGCACGCCGTCGTAACGCGCGAGGTTGGAGGATGCCTCGGCCGGGGCGATGATGTAGTAGGTGGGGAGCGCGTGTTGCAACCGCGGAAGGGTAACATCCACCCGGGTTGCGCCGTCGTCGTCGCGGCAAAGCCACTTATCCGCATCGTCGAGCATGCGGGCGATAACGTCTGCATCTGCATCCGCCCCCGGCATGTTGGGAATCGGGAGACCAGACACGAAGCCGATCTTGAGCCCCTCGACGCCCTCCCCACAGGCGGCGGCGAAGTTTGGCACCGGGCGATCGGCGGAAGTGCTGTCCTTGGGATCGAACCCAGCCATGGCGCCAAGCAAAATCGCGCAATCCTCGACGGTGCGGGCCATCGGCCCGGCTTGATCGAGCGAGGAGGCAAAGGCGATGATGCCGTAACGCGAGCAGCGGCCATAGGTCGGCTTCATGCCGACGATGCCGCAAAAAGAGGCTGGCTGGCGGATCGAGCCGCCCGTGTCGGTGCCGGTGGCTCCGAGCGCGAGCCGCGCCGCAACCGCGGCCGCCGAGCCGCCGGAGGAGCCGCCAGGAACGAGCGCCGCCTCATCGCCGGCCCGCCGCCAGGGATTGGTCACCGGCCCGAAGGCCGAGGTCATGTTCGATGACCCCATGGCGAATTCGTCGAGATTGGCTTTGCCGAGGAATACCGCGCCCGCCGCGCGCAGCTTCGCCGTCACCGTGCTTTCATAGGGCGGGACGAAGTTCTCCAGAATTCGGCTCGCCGCGGTGGTGCGCACCCCGGCGGTGCAAAAGAGATCCTTGATGGCAAGCGGAATGCCGGCGAGCGCCCCGGCTTTACCGTCCCGCAGTGCCCTATCGGCTTCATCCGCCTGCGCCAGGGCGAGATCCGGGGTGACGGTGATGAAGGCGTTGAGCTGCGGGTTGAGTGTCTCGATCGCCGCGAGATGCGCCTCGGTCAATGCGCGGGCGGAGAATTTTTTCTCGCGCAAGCCGGCGCACGCCTGCGCAATCGTGAGATCGGTGAGGGTCATTCAACCACCTTGGGGACGACGAAGTAATCGCCGGCGCGCTCGGGCGCGTTGGCGAGAATCTGTTCCGGGATGCCGCCATCGGTGATCTCGTCCGCGCGCATCGGCAAAGCCATGTCCGCCGCCCCGGTAAGCGGCCGCACCCCCTCGACATCGACGCCGGCGAGTTGCTCGACCCAGCCGAGGATGCCGTTCAATTCGGCCTGCAGACGCGGAATGTCGTCATCTTCGATATGGATGCGGGCGAGATGGGCGATGCGACGGACGGTCGCGGGATCGAGCGACATGGGAAAAATTCTCTCTTGGTCAATTCCGGCTTGGTCTCAGGGCGGGCGCGGACCATAACCGTCGCCATGGCGCGCAGCAACCCGAACCTGCTGGCCGAACTCCGGGCGCTTCGCGCAGCACTTGCGCCGGGGATGCGGCTGATCGGGATCGACCCGGGCAGCCAGACGATCGGGCTTGCGCTCTCGGACGTAACGCTCAGCATCGCCTCGCCCTATGGCAGCCTCCGGCGCCGGCGTCTTCGCGACAACGCCGCCGAAATCGCGGCGATCGCGGCGCGTGAAGGCGCCGGTGGGGTCGTCGTCGGCTTGCCACTGTCGCTTGACGGCACTTTGGGGCCATCGGCGCAGGCGGCGCGGGACTGGGGGCGCGCCCTGGCGGACGCCACCTCTCTTGCGCTTGCTTTCTGGGACGAGCGGCTGTCCAGCGCTGCCGTCAACCGGATGCTGATCAATGAGGCCGATCTGTCACGGCGCAAGCGCGCCGCCAGCGTCGATCGCGCTGCTGCCGCCTATCTCCTCCAGGCAGCGCTCGATGCCAGCCGCGCCGCGGCCCCGGGCAGAGATTGCGATAATGAAACCGCCGGGGGGATCAGCCAAACGCCCTCCCCTTCCTGATAAAAACGCGCGCGACTCCCTCAGAATCCTTGGCTCCAACGAATATCCCATGCCCGAGCGCCGCCGCCGCGCGCGGAACATTGGCGATCGGCTCGGCGCCTTTCAGTAACACCAATAATGTCTCCCCCTCCGTCATGCGATCGAGCATAAGTCTTGTCCTGACGAACGTCATCGGACAAAGATCTCGCGTGATATCGAGGGTGTGATCCGGGGCGGGACTGCGTTCCGGTGTATTTTTCTCAGTCACGAGCGACATATCCGTTGCGACTCATCGACAAACGATTTATGTGAGAGTTATAATTACACATCGAGGAAAAATCTGCCATGGACTCTAAAGTCTCGCCTGATATTCTGGAGCTGACGGCAAGAATCGTCTCGGCGCATGTCACCAACAATTCGGTCTCGGTGGATATGCTGCCGAATCTGATTCAGGATGTCTATAAAACATTGACCAATATCGGCAAAGAGCAACCGGAAGTCGAGAAATTGCAACCGGCGGTGCCGATTAAGAAATCCATCGCTCCAGATTATATCATTTGCTTGGAAGACGGCAAGAAGCTCAAAATGTTGCGCCGTCATCTCAAAACATCCTATGGGATGACCCCGGAACAGTATCGCGAGCGCTGGAATCTGCCGCCGGATTACCCGATGGTGGCGCCGAATTATGCCCAGCATCGCTCCAGTCTCGCGAAGAAGATCGGCCTCGGCACCAAGGCGCGCGATCAGGGCTGAGCCGTCCATCCTCGCGCGGCGCGCCGGTGTCTTGCCAGCAACGCCCCCGCCCGGGCATAAACGCCCTGCTATGATCGGCCGGGCCATGATCGGTTGCATGCGATCGGTTGATCTGGTCGCGGGGCGGGCCGGGCAGAACCTTGCGCTTTAAGGGTTAAGCGCTCGAGAGCCGGCACGAGGTCGACAGGGGTGGGGCGGATCGGCTACCACCATGGGCGCGCCCGCCCGGAGGCTTTCCCGCGCGGGGGCTCCCAGGTGGCGGGTGACCGAGGATCCGATGGAATCGCGTATCGAACGCCTATGCATCGAACGTCGCCTCAAAATGACCGGCCAGAGGCGGATCATCGCGCGCGTCCTGTCGGAGGCGGAAGATCATCCCGATGTCGAGGAACTCTATCGCCGCGCCAGCACCCTTGACGCCCGTATCTCGATCGCGACGGTCTATCGCACGGTGCGGCTTCTCGAGGAAAAAGGCATCCTGGAACGCCGCGATTTCGGCGGCGGCCGCGCCCGCTACGAGGCGACCGCGCATGGCCATCACTATCACCTGATCGACGCCGATAGCGGCCGGGTGATCGAATTCACCGATCCTGCCCTCGAAGCCATGCTGCACAGCCTCGCCGCGCGGCTCGGCTTCGATCTCGTCTCAATGCGACTCGAACTGTTCGGCCGACGTGCCGCGACCAACGGCGAGCCAACCCAAGAGACGGCTCCCCACCCCCTTGCCATCGGACCCCGGCGATGACCGCGCCCTTTTCCGTCCGCCGAAACCCAATCCATGGTTTCGGCGAACTCCGCAGTGGCCATCTCGGCGTCCGGCTGGCGCGCAGCCCGGCCGAGATCGACGCTGCCGAAGCGCTGCGCTTTCGCATTTTCTTCGAGGAGATGGGCGCCCGCCCTGCCCCCGACATCGCCGCCCGCCATCGCGACCGCGACCGCTTCGATGATGTCGCCGACCATCTCATCGTCGTCGACCACGCGATCGGGCCGGGACCGGAGGGGGTGGTCGGGACGTATCGGCTGATCACCCGCGCCGCCGCCGAGGCCGCCGGCGGTTTCTACTCGGCGGGGGAATTCGATATCAGCCGCCTCATCGCCTATCCCGGGCAGATCCTGGAGCTCGGCCGCTCCTGCGTTGCTGCCGGCTATCGTGGCAGCGCCGCCATGCAATTGCTCTGGCGCGGCATCGCCGCTTACGTGTTTCTGCATCGGATCGATCTCATGTTCGGGTGCGCGAGCCTCCCCGGCACGCGGCCCGAGGCGCTGAGCGCCGAACTGACCTATCTTTATGACAATCACCTCGCGCCCCCGGCGCTTCGCCCGCGTGCCTTGCCGCATCGCTATGTCGAGATGCGCCGCCTGCCGGTCGGCGCGGTCGATCCGCGCCGGGTTGCGGCGCAACTGCCGCCGCTGATCAAGGGCTATCTCCGCCTCGGCGGCTTTGTTGGCGACGGCGCGGTGATCGACGACCAGTTCAACACCACCGACGTCATCGTGCTGGTGAAGACAGATCTCGTCACCGACAAATATTACCGCCATTACGAGCGGCAATTGCGCGACGCCCTCACCTGACGTGACGGGAGCGGCGATGGCGCGTTTTCAGGTCATCATGACGGCGCCCGGGCTCGCGCCGGCGGCTCGGGCGTTGCTCGAAGCGGCCGGCTGCGCCGTCCATCTGATGCCGCCCTATCCGGACGCCAAGGCGATCGCGATGCTCGCCCGCGACATCGACGCCGATGCCATTCTCTGCCGTCAGGGCCGCGTCGACGATACGGTGATGGCGGCGGCGCCGAAACTCAAAATCATCGCACGCCACGGGGTCGGCGTCGATGAGGTCGATGTCGCGGCGGCGCGGGCGCGCGGCATCCTCGTCACCAATGCACCGGGCTCGAACGCGCTCGCGGTCGCCGAGCACACGCTCGCCCTCATCCTCGCCTTGGTCAAGGAACTGAAACCGCTCGGCGCGGTGATCGCCGGCGGCGGCTGGCGCGGGGCTGCGAGCGCGGTCGGCGATGTCGCGGGCAAACGCCTCGGCTTGATCGGCTTCGGGGCGATCGGCCGCGAGGTCGCGCGGCTCGCCGGCGCGTTCGGGATGCGGGTTTTCGCGACAACGCCGGGCGCGGCGCCGCTCGCCGGCGCCGAGCGCGTCGCCGATCTGCCGAGCTTGCTCGCGCGCGCCGATATCCTCTCGCTCCATTGCCCGCTGCGCCCGGAGACGCGGCATCTGATCGATGCCGCCGCGATCGCGCGGCTTCCCGCCGGCGCCTTCGTCATCAATACCGCGCGCGGCGGGCTGATCGACGAGGTGGCGCTGCGTGAGGCGCTCGACCGCGGTCATCTCGCCGGCGCCGCCCTTGACGTGTTCGAGGACGAACCCCCGCCGGCCGATGCGGCGCTGCGCAACCATCCGCGCGTGATCGCGACCCCGCATGTCGCCGGCGTAACGCCGCTCGCTTTCGAACGCATGGGGGTGATGGCGGCGGAATGTATCGTCGCCGCACTCACCGGCGGCGCCATCCCGGCGGAGCGGGTGATACGCCGATGACATTGGCCGCGGCTGGCGGCGCGCCGCCGCGTCGCTTCTGGCGGGTGCTGCTCGCCGCGGGCGTGCTCGGCGCCCTCAGCGCCGCAGCCTTGCCGCCACTCTACGGCCTGCCGGTGCTGGTCGTCGCCATTCCCGGCCTGCTCGCTCTGATCGGCACCAGCACGCGGGCGCGAGACGCCTTCTGGCTCGGGTGCGCCTTCGGCTTCGGCCATCATTTGTTCGGGCTTTACTGGATCACCGATGCGATTTTGATCGAAGCGGCCGATTTCTGGTGGTTCGTGCCGATCGCGGTGCCCGGCCTTGCCGCCATTCTCGCCCTCTTCATCGGGATCGCGGCGCTGGCGGCGTGGTTGGTGGCGGCGGGGTGGCGGCGGGTTTTGCTGTTTGCCGCGGTCTGGATGCTGGGCGATCTCGCGCGGCAATTTTTGGGCGGCGGATTTCCGTGGAATCCCTGGGCCAGCGTGTGGGCATTCCCGGGGGTCGCCGGCGAGATCATGCTGCAACCGATCGCGCTCGTCGGCACGCCGGGGGTGACCGGGCTCACGGTTCTGCTCGCAGGATTACCCGCGCTCGGGCGGCGCGGCTGGCTCGCAGGGGCGGCGCTGCTCGTCGCCTGGGCCGGGTTTGGTGCCGTTTGGCGCGCCCGCCCGGCCGGTGCGCCACCGGGGATCACCGCGATCCTGGTCCAAGGCAATGTCGCCGAGGGCGATAAATGGAGCCCGGAGCGCGCCATCACCATCTTCCGCCGCTATCTCGACCTCACCTCCGAGGGGGTCTATCGCGCCGACCAGGGGCGCGCCGACCAGGGGCATGCCGATCTCGGGCATGGCGGCGTCGAGCAGACGCTGGTCATCTGGCCGGAAACCGCGAGCCCCTATCCGCTGCTCGACGATCCCGAGGCGCGCCGGGCGATCGCGATCGCTGCTGGCGGCGCGCCGGCGCTGGTCGGATCGGTTCGGCGCGGCCGCGATGGCCGGCCCCGCAACAGCCTGATCGCGCTCGACGGTAAGGGCGACGTCATCGGCGTCTATGACAAATACCATCTCGTCCCGGGCGGCGAATATCAGCCGCAATGGCTGCCGCTGCCGGTCGATATCGTCCCCGGCGGCGGCTTTGCGCCCGGCTCGGGGCCGAAAACGCTCACTCTGCCCGGTCTCGTTCCGGTGGCGCCGCTGATTTGCTACGAGGCGATTTATCCTCATGCCATCGTCGATGAAGCGGCGCGGCCGCGCCTTCTCGTCAACATCACCAACGATGCTTGGTTCGGCAATTCCTCCGGGCCGCGCCAGCATCTCGCCGCCGCCCGGATGCGCGCGATCGAGGAAGGTCTGCCGCTGCTGCGCGCCGCCAATACCGGGATTTCCGCGGCGTTCGATGCGCATGGGCGGGAAGTCGCGCGGCTTGGGCTCGGCCAGACCGGGATCAAGTTGGTCGCCGTGCCGGGCGCTTTGCCGCCGCCGCCCTTTGCCCGTTTCGGTCTCCTGGTGCCGCTGCTGCTCGGCTTGGCGGCGATTGCCGTGGTCATCGGCGTTGGTTTGGTGCGAAAATGGGAAATTTCCGCACATCAATTCAAAACATGATATCGCGTCGCTTTTTTCGTTAAATTTTATCTGAATTGGTCATATGAACTTGACCTTGCCTCGGTGCACTGTTAATAAACAGTTAACTTAGACGGAAATCCAGGGCTTACCGTCGCTGAAATTTACGAAAGTCATGTTTGGCGAACCGCTTGCCCGTGTGTCGTGAAACTGGCTGCTCGTAGCAGACCACGCGTAAACCGGTCCCGGCGACGGGACATGGGATTGAGACCACAGATGAACGGATCGGCAATGCCAGTTTCCGCCGCCAGGGGTGACATCGATATGCCGTGTGCTGGTGAAGACAGATCTCGTCACCGACAAATATTACCGCCATTACGAGCGGC